>NZ_JBQSVM010000017.1:0-67813 GCF_052376235.1 Psychrobacter sp. AOP7-A1-24
TCTATCTGCAGTACTAGTATACGGCGTACTTAAGCAAGGTTGGTTCATGATAGAGATGTCTGGACTATTTATTATTATGGGCATTGTGGTTGGAACGATTGCTGGTCTTAAGCTTAGCGAAATATGCGCTGGGTTCAACCAAGGCTTTAAAGATGTATTGATGGGAGCATTCATTGTTGGCTTGGCTCGCGCAGTCGCTGTAGTCTTAGAAGATGGCAATGTCATGGACACACTTGTATATTCTTTAGGAGTATTAGTTGGAGACTTACCTCCTGAGTTAGCAGCTGTCGGCATGTACTTTGTCCAAACAGCAATTAATTTCGTAATCTCTTCTGGCAGTGGACAAGCTCTTGTTACAATGCCAATTATGGCACCTCTCGCTGATATCGTTGGAGTGACCAGACAGACGGCTGTTCTAGCCTATCAACTTGGTGATGGCTTTACTCATGTCCTTTTCCCAACTAGTGGGTATTTTATGGCAGCATTAGTTATCGCTGGTGTTCCTTATCAAAAATGGTTACGCTTTTTCTTACCTATTTTTGCAGTTTGGGCCATGATTGCCATTGGCGCACTAGTTATCGCTCAGATTATTGGTTGGTCATGATGAATAGTTAAATTATATGATTCTCAAGTAACAGGGATAGAGAACATTTATTCCTGTTATTCATATTACAATCCAAGCGCTTTTTTAATTGCTTTAACGTATGAGCGACTTACCGAAATTTTAGAGCCATTTTTTAGTACAATTAAATAAGTTCGATTGAACCAAGGCTCTAAAACTGCTATTTGTTTGATATTAACGATATAGCCTCTATGCACTTGGATAAAATTATTTCCAAGTTTTTCCTTCACTTTATAAAGCAAGGTGTTTGTTAGGTATTTTTTTTCTAGGGTTTGAATATAAACTTGACGATTTTCAGTACCAATATATAAAATATCTTTCGTATCGATGACAATAATTCGATCAGTTTCTCTTACCGTAATACTATGTTTTTTCTCTTTATTTACTGAATATACAAGCTCAACATTATTTTCTAAATGAGACTTACTATTCAATTCTACTAACTTGTCCACCGTTTTTTGTAGCCTGACTTTATCAACGGGCTTAACAATATAATCTATAGCATCAAGCTCAAAGGCGTCTAATGCGTACTCACCATAAGCAGTTACGAATACAACCATAGGACGTTTTTTCATATTATTGAACTGCTTTGCAAGATCAAGGCCGTTACCATTTTCAAGCTCTATATCCAAAAACACAGCGTCAGGTTGTTTCTCATTAATATCCCATAATGCCTGATGCATGTCTTCTGCCTCACCGATCACTTTTACCTTTCCTGTATCATGTAAAAGATAAATCAGCTCTTGCCTAGCTAATATCTCATCTTCAATAACATACACATTCATCCGCACTCTTCCCTAGTTTTTAGCTGGTAATATAATTGAAACACTAGTTCCTATACCAATCTCACTATCTACATTAAAGCGGACCTCTTGACTATACAACGCCGTCAGTCGTTCTTTTATATTAAAAAGTGCAGTACCACTCCCATCTCTAGACGAGGTTACAACACGCTCACCCAGATCCACTATTCGGTTTGATTCAATACCAACGCCATTGTCAGAAACTTTGATTGAAATTAAGATCTCTGACACTTTTTTAATTTCAATACAAACCACACCTTTTGCTTGTATTCTTTTAAATCCACCGTGCTTTATCGCGTTTTCAACTAAGGGTTGAATAATAAATGGAGGAATAAGATAATCCATTAAATCGGAATCTATCTCTATACGCATCGTCACCTTGTCTGGAAAGCGAGCTTGCTCAATAGCCAAATATGCCTGTACATTATCCATTTCCTTACGAACAGGAACCAAAAAATCGCCAATACCTGTCAAATTATTTCGTAGATAAGTTGACAAATGCACTAATAAATCTCGCGCCAGCATCGGATCAATTCTACATAAAGCGACGATAGTATTAAGAGCATTGAATAGAAAATGGGGCTGTAGTTGCGATTGCAGTGATTCTATTTTTGCATTCTGTAGTAGCTGTTTATGACGCTCAATCTCACCCAGCTCTAACTGATTTGAGAATAGTTTCCCTAACCCTTCGATCAACTCTTTTTCGACGGAAGTAATGTGTGCTGAGCTTTTATAATAAAAACTAAGAGTACCAATTACCTTATTTTTTACGCAAAATGGCACTACCACAGAAGCTCTACTACTAGGTTTATTGGAAAATAGCCATTTTGACTTTGATTCATTTAATACGGATTTTCCCGTTGCTAAAACTGACTTACGCGAAACCAGTTCTTCTTTATCATTTCTCTTTTGATTGGTTGCTTCTCCAGTATAAGCCAGTTCACGTAGCCCTCTAGTAATCGCTACATGCTCTACAGCAGTTAATTTCTTAATAATTTCTGTGCTTTTTTTAGCCGAGTCTTCATTCAAACCTGATCGAAATAAAGAAAAGGTTTGGTCAGCAATTGAGAATGTTTTGACCGTTTGATTTGCTCTCGTTCGTTCTTCTTCTTGTATGGCATTATAAAAAATCATCGCACAAATCCATATGCCAATACTATTTATAATAATAATTGGGGGACCTGTAAAACTAATTAATGTAAGAGCAGTCGTATGATCGGCAGTTAAGACTGGAATGACTAAAATTTGAATGGTTAAAATACCAATACTAATAAAAAACATATATTTGGGCTTGATTAAACCTACTCCGCGCCACTTATAACCAAACCATCCTGCAAGGCAACCGCCTAAAATGGTTACCCAAAAAGTAGCGCTACTGATAAAGCCGCCCATTAATAAGCGATGGGCTCCTGCAAGTAGAGATGCTCCTACCCCAACTATTGGACCTGCAAAAAACCCACCGATGATGATGCCAATATTTCGTGTGTCCACTACTGCATTGTTTGATTGAAGAGTAGGGTTCCATAAGTCAGATATAATGGTATGATTTCCTGGTTCTACAACAAGAGCTGTATAATTACCGATTACTCCAAACATACCAAATATTACTGTTAAGAAAAATAAGTCAAATATTCCAACTCGGTGGTAAATCATTTTTCTAAAGATAGATAATCTAGTTATTAAAAAAGCAATAGTGATAATAAGGGTCATTCTTAATAGCATTTGTATCAGTATTTCCCACATCAAACTCTCTCATTTCTATAGTGGATATAAACCTTTTGACACGTAAGAATTAAGCTGATTATGACCATCACATTTCTCACTAGACGACAATCATAATCGGTATGTCACATAAAGCTGAAGCGCTTACTTACGTCCACGCTTCCAGCTAAAGCCCCAATTAAACGCCTTGTCCATTTCTTGGTGACCTTTAAAGTATTGGTTGATACGCTCAACGTTGATACTACCTTGCTGATTAACCAAACGCGCAATGGCACACATCGGTAGATTACCAGCACCCTCAGTCAAACGTGTCTCAATCGGTGATTGATCTGGTACATGAATAGTCACGACCCCATCGGTTTTTTCCCAGTTGGGTGCGCCTTCGTAAATAAATGCAAAGATAAACACCTCTTCAATCTGCGACCATTGTTGACCATTAATATCCAGCCATTCACCGCCGCTCACCTGCCCCGTTCTATCATCCGCACGTAAGCAGACGTAAGGTGCTGATTGCAAACTGCCAAAGCGATTGCCCAATGCTTGAATAAGGGTTTTTTCACCATTTTTTAGATGAATCATGGCGCCGACATCTAGATCGATACCACTTGATTGATGCTGCTTAAACAGATCTCCTAGTAAGCCCTTTTTGGGCGCTTGCTGATTAGTTTCTGGGCGTTGGTTCCAGTTTAGGTTGACGGATATTTTGCCAAAGTCATCACGTTTTTTCAGATTGATGCTAGATTGATTTTTAGTTAAAGTTATTTTACTTAAGTTAATCGAAGGACTGGCTGGAATTGGTGGCGGCGTACTTGTCTGAGGTGCACTACGCGCTTTTTGCGTATCAATTGGTCGCTGGGTGTTGATAGGTTGAGACTGGTTCTGAGGTGGTGTTTCATCAGCAATCTCAACGCCGAAGTGTTCAGATAGTGGCTTCAACCCACCATTGAACCCTTGCGCAATAAATCTAAATTTCCAGCTCCCTTGTCTGCGGTAACATTCAGCCAATATAATCGCCTTTTCATTACGTCCAGTACTATTCAGCTGACAAGTCATCAGCACCTGACTGCCTTGCAGCACTTGAATATCGACATCACCCACTTGTGCAAGCGTTTGCGCACTAGAAAACGCAAGTGCTATTTTTTCAATACTTGCAGGCTGTGCAGACAAGTTAACATCAAAAAATCCATCACTGTCATGTCCACGGAAGCTAACGCTACCATCATCACTACGTGTCTGACCATAAAATACCATATCACCATCACCGCGTACTTTGCCGTCAGTAGTCAGACGATAAGCAGCACAATCAATGGCGTTTTGGCTTAAAATACGAATACTAATATTGTCAGTTGGTAATGGCGCATTGGCACCTGCAATCAATTTCTGAGGTTGGTTTTGACTCATCATACGTCCTTTAGATTATTTATCATGCTGTGGTCATTTTCATGCTGACTATCATCATATAGTAGCATGGATATTATGAATATTTTTTAACCAGACAATTGTGATATAAGCGAGAAAGTCATTCTTACAAGTCTCTACGCCTATTCCATCAGAGACATTTATAACGCCTATCATTCGTATATAATACGTTCTATTGAACCGTACACCTTTTCTAATATTACTACTAGATTGCGAGAGCAACATTAAACTGCCCATTCCCTACACCTGATGATAATGCTGAGAAAATTATGGATAACCTTGCTGACAATAGTAATCCCTCAACACCAGTAGCAGCCTGGTTAGCTGAAGGTCAATCTAGCCAGCGTGATATGTTGGAGAGCTTACAAGCTCTAAAGAGCAAATCAACCACCCCTTTCCAAGTTATTGCTTCACACCGTCATGACAGACCCGAGATTTTTGAATTCGCCGATATGGTTTATCGCGAGCCATCTAACTCAACCGTAGATACTGAGACTCACACGACTAGCGAACCTGCCATACCGCGCTGGCAGTTCGTATTGGAACACGCGCAAAAGCACAATGTAAAAGTACTACTGACTGGGCGCAATGGTATTGATTATGAAGCACATCGTGAGAAATTCGACGCTGCTGGTATTCGCTTATTAACGGGAGCAACCAGCGTGGCGGCACTAGAGTCAATCGATGATAAATTTGCTTTTATGCAGCATTGTCATACTCACAATATCCCAGTGGCAGACGCATGGCGTTTTGACAATGCCGTAGAGCTTGAGGCCTTACTAGCTGAGCATGGTGACCAACCTCTATGCGTTAAACCTGTTGTCGGTATTTTTGCACAAGGGTTTTGGCGATTAGATACGGGTAAAGCAGATAGCACTGCGTATGATAGCTTTGAACACTTATACTTCACTGAAGGGAAAAAAATCAACACTGCACAATTTGTTAACGCCTATACCAACAGCCAAATGGTACGTGAGCGCCCTATTCCAATGCTCTTAATGCCTTACTTATCAGGGCAAGAATACTCTATTGATGTCGTCTGTGAATATGGTGAAGTTCTAGCTGCTGTCACTCGTCATAAAACAGGAAAGATACAACACATTGGTTACGAGCAGTCTGTCATGGATGTCGTAATCCCATTGATTAGAGCTTTTGGCTGTGATGGCATCGTCAGTGTACAAACCAAAGCGGACAGTAGCGGTCAGCACCGTGTTCTTGAGATTAATAGCCGCCCATCAGGTGGTATTGGTTATACCTCTCATAGTGGAATTGACCTGACACAAGTTGGATTTTCTTATTGGTTGGGATTGTCAGAGAGACCTAACTTGGAGGAGAATGTTCAGCGTATTGAACCATGTCAAATACGCTCTGTTATGATGAGTGTCAAAATCGAAAAAGATGCTGAGTAAATGATTAACTAAGCATATATTTAGTTGGCAAATGATTTCAACAGGCATAAAAAAGGTTTTTAGATATGAATCTAAAAACCTTTTTTATTATCTTCACTTTTAAGCATTATTAAAAATGAGTGCTTTGAACTATTCACCAAACACTAGAGTTGCTTGCTTAGGCGCATTTTTGGAAGCAATGACCCATAGTAAACTCAATACAACTGCTGAACCAATGAAAATTATAATCGATGAAGAAATGGCACCTGCATGCGTATAGTCCATGGGCATCACATGATCAGTCATTGTCATTTCCATCGCGGCTATACCAGTATAATGCATACCACATACTGCAAGCCCCATAATGAAGGCGCTACCAAAGCGCTGTGATGTACCACGTAGATTAAATGCCAACCATAACGCAGCGATAGCAGCTGCAATAGCAATTACAATTGATAAAATAAGTAACGGGATATTGTATGTCATGGTAGCGTCCATTTGCATAGAGGCCATACCTGTGTAGTGCATAGCTGCAATACCAAGTCCAGTAAGGACACCGCCACCAATCAACTTGGCAACGCTTGATTCACCACGGCCTACGATAATGATACCAACAGCAACGAAACAGACCGCGAGCAGCATTGAGACAATTGTTAGACCCAGGTCATACGTCACAGGCATTTTCATATCCACTGCCATCATACCGATATAGTGCATAGACCAAATCGCACCACCAATGGCAATCGAAGATAGCGCCACCCAAAAATATAAATCTGTACCTGGCTTAGCGGAAGGGACTCGGATGGCAAGGTTTAAGCCAACATAAGAACCAAACACTGCAATGGCGTATGAGACCAACACCAAGAGTAAGTTATATTCAACTTCCATCATTTTTTTGCCTTTTATCTATCATAAGAGTTGAGCCAAATAACCTTACTTTTATCGCAACACAGTGTGTCATTCGCTCATTGTTTTTGTTTCGCATAGATATAAAACTATCTATGTATTATTTTTTCTACCCAATGGTAAATTCACATATATTGGTACTGCCTGCACCGCAATTAGTTTCTTCAACTTGAATCACATCTATAGCAGGATTACTTGCCAAAAAGCCCTCTATATAACCTACGATGAAATGACAACCTGAATGAGTATGGTCTGCTGACTTACAAAATGAACATTTTATTAAATATATAACATTGTTCTTTGCCTTAACTTTAGACAGTTTTTTTAAAGCTGGCACAAGCTCACGAGTGATAGTAGTAGGCATCTTAAGCGGGCTACCAAGTGAATAATCGCGTTGGTAAATACCGCCGCCAACCTTACGACCTAACTCCTGTAATGCAGTTACACGTCGCTCAATAGGCAAACTATCCTCATACTGACTGACAATATCTGCTATCTTAGGATAGTAGGCACCAATAGCTGATAAGACACTTTTTTCATCTAAGACTTTTTTTGCAGGCGCGGCTGATGAACCCCCTTCTTCATCTATTTCTAAATTAAAGAGTGTACATCCCTCAATCGAAGACAAGTCATCGATTAAATCTTCCTGTGTCTTAGACCCCAAACTTCTTGCGATCACATGAATGATATTACCACCATTCTCTGAAGCTTCTTGTCTTTGAGAAACCAGCTGATAACCCGCTTTGATGAGCGGCGAAATAACATTGACCAAACGAATACGTTCAGAAGACGTTTCTAATGCACAAGAGAATTTCACAGAGCACTCCTTTTCTTAAAATACTGCTACACTTTTTTATATCAAGCTATCTAGATAACCAATTAATAAATATAAATAACGTTTCAAAAGTTCGCCCGACTGGCTTTCTCACAATATAAAACATATGCAGACTTCAACCACACAACAATTTTTATATATCTTTTGTATTATAAGAGATGGAATAGAGACAGTAGACAAAACGTTAATTTTATAATTATCAGGCAGACAAGCGCGCTAATTATTAAGAGCTTATCAATTAGAAAATAGCAATAATCTCGAAAATAAAATTGAAATAAACAAGTTTGAACCAAATACTGTTTTCAAACTTTTCAGATAACACTTGCTCACGATAAAGTTACTAAACAGCAATAGATTTTGATTGTATTATTACTGGAATTTTGTTTTGTGGCAATACAATATATTACTTCGTCCGATAAATGGCTACATCAGCCGACAAATGGCTAGACTATTGAGTCATATAGTTATTTATTAAAATTAATAAACAACTGAAAGATATTTCCAAACTACTTAAATCTTGATTGTATAATTATTCTTAATTATTTATTAAGCATTGTGTTAAATTTTTCTTTTTGCAAAAATAAGTTTAAAGTAAAATTAAAACCCTTTATGCAGTCAGGTTTTAGTCATAATAATGAGCTCATTAAATAATAAAGATAACCATAAGCGCTAGAAGAAGCCAAGGAAATTTAATGTCGAAGCAAGTTGAGTTAATACTAGGTGCTAATACTGTTATCACAAATACAAAATGTTCGATCGCATTTTCTACTGGTAATACGCTTAAATTTGGCCAGCAACTTGGGCTATTATGGTTACCATTAGATGCTAGTCGCAAAGCAGCTTGCAGTCCTGCTTATCTGCATGAGCCCAAAGAATGGGCACAGCTTGATAATAAAGATAATTCAAGCGTATGGCAGTTAGATTTGCCCCAGTTATTTGATCAGCAAGACGTTAATTTCTTGCAGCTGATTGCTTATGTTTATCATGATCCAAGCCTAAACTTGCCAGCGGTAGAGTTAAACGACGTAGGTCTTACGCTTAACAACGGTGATATTTACTATAACTTCACAACAAACGAGCGGCATGTCAAAGCAGCGATTATATTAGAGATATATCAGCGTAATGGACAATTTAAGTGTCGGGCGCTTGGTGAGGCATCAACGCAAGGTTTAGCAAGCCTTGAGCATCACGTACAGGTTAGCTTAGATGTTCGTCCACCTAGTACACATGCACTTATTCAAGAAGCTCCACAGCAGCAGCATATTCAGCCAAATAATGACGCTCGCCCTCCTCGTCAAATACAAGTAGGTGAGACTTGGACGGGAACATCATTTGCTCACCTGCTATCATGTAATTGAGTCAGCAGCGATGGTTGGCATACGTCAGCAAGGTCAGCCTGATCGCGAGGCACAAGTCGTGCTCAACGATATCGGGAGCGATTCAGCGATTATTAGAGTTAGCGATCCTTTGCCTAGCTACCTCCCATTGGCGCAGCAATGTGTTGATATATTGAGTGAGACCATTACCACACTGGGGTTTCCGTTATCAGGACTGAGTAGCCAACTACAAGTTACCCAAGGCTGCATCTCAGGATTGACAGGATTCAATAACGATATCCGTCATATACAATTCACTGCGCCTATTCAGCCCGGTTCTAGTGGTAGTCCTTTATTACTACCGACTGGAGAGGTGGTCGGCATGGTCACATCAAGCCTAGTTCATGAGCATGCACAAAACATGAACTATGCGGTGAAATTTCAGTTATTATCTGCCCTACTGGCGAGCGCTGGCATCAGTTTAAAGAACACGACTGATTTAACAAGCGCTACGCCTCTCACAACACCTCAGTTAAGTAAGCAAAGTCGCAGTGCCTTATGGCTAGTTGGCTGTCAGGGTTAAAAATCTACAACGACATATAAATAAAAGTGCCAAGGAAAATAAATGTTAAATGAGCAACACAGTACGACCATCACCCTACCCCGTGGTACGCTAGATCTGACTTATCAAACTAACTCAGCTATCAATAAAAATGGCGCTGAAAAACGCGACAGTTATCAATTAGAAGATTTACTCGGATTTGCCCAACGTATTAATCCAAAACGTGCGTTTTTATTTGTATCAAAAGTGCTAGGTCGACATATTCCAGTAGTGCCTAATATCATGCGTAGTGCTTTCACCGACTTGGCAAACTTAGTACCTAGCGATTTACCTCAACCTATTCTAGTCATTGGTATGGCAGAGACTGCTGTGGGTCTATCTGCTGGTGTTCATCAAGCGCTACAAACGCGCTATCCTCAAGCGCTACTATTGAACTCTACTCGTCATGCACAGCACGGCGAAAGTAGTGATCCGAACGGTACCGACTCCTTGCTAACGACATTTTGTGAAGACCATAGTCATGCTAGCCAGCATTTGATTTACCAAAGCAAAGATAGCGTTACTCAATCGCAGCTACTGGCCAGTAAAACGCTGATCATGGTCGATGATGAAGCATCAACGGGTAATACCTGCGTTAATGTCGTCACTGCGCTGCGTAACGCAGGACTGACCCAGTTAGAGCAAGTGCACCTAACAACATTGGTCGACTGGTCATTAGATCAAGAAAAACCCAATTCACAGTCGAATGCTAAGCCTGCACGTATGGCGGATCGTCTCGCTGGTATTGAGTTTCATCGCCATCATTTGCTGTCTGGCGCATGGCAATGGACAGATGCACCCAATCCTGAACCTATTACCATGCCATCGGTTGATACCACTGCTGCTGGCAGTCAAGCGCTTGGTCATACTGGTAATTGGGGCAGACTTCCAACACTAGATAGTACGGAGGGGTTTCGCAACTATCTTTCGAACTTCCAAACTGCTTTTACGCACTTCAATAGCCGAGAAAATTTCGATGCTACTCAGCTACCAAAAAAAATCTTAGTATTGGGTAGCAATGAATTTGTTTGGTTGCCTTTTTTGTTGGCAGAATGGATTGAGATAGAGTCCAAAAAGCTCAACTCTGACATGAATCCTATCGTTAACTTTAGTGCGTTAACCCGTTCACCAATTGCCCTTGGTGGCGCAATAACCACGATGCTGAGCTTTAGCGATAACTACGGACTTGGTATGACCAATTTTGTTTACAACGTTGAGCCTAGCAATTGGGATTTGATTGTATTGTGCGTGGAGACATCAGCTGATAGTGTGGATGCTATGTGGCGAGGTTTGGATAACGTGCTGGTGGTGAGTCCTAGTCATTAAACTGCTCTATCACTTTCAAACCTATTATTTATGGACAATGTCATGACTACCCCATTTTTCACAGCCAGCCCAGATATTATAAAGCCTTATGCTTTGATGGATTTGGACGACACATTATTTCAAACCCAGCGTAAAATTGACGCTTGGGACTTGCCCACTACTGAACCTGAAAGCTTGGCATGTGCGACGGTCAATAAGCAAAACGAGCCGCTAAGCTTTATGAGCCAGCGCCAAGTAACCTTTTTTAACTGGTTACTTGCTAGTACTGAATTAATCGTAGTAACAGCACGAGATCGTAGTGAGATCAAACGTGTCAAATTGCCTTTTGATAGCTGGCAAGTATTGACCCATGGGGCGATTATTTTAACGCCTGACGGAGATCTTCTGAGCAGTTGGCAGCAGTATATGTATAATAAGCTTGCGCCATTGCAGAATAAATTGAATCAACTCAGCCAGCTATTTGCTAATCATAGTAAAAACGTTCAAAGTCATCTGGTATTCACACCGCATATTGATAGCTTCGACAATGGTACTGTTGATGACGAGTTGACGATTTATCTGGCTATTAAACATGCGCAAAAAGACCATCAAGCGCTCATAGATTTGGCTGAGAAACTACCAAATTTGATACGTGATTTTGATCAAGACTTCTATGTACATGTGAATGCCAATAACCTAGCGATATTGCCTCATGCGGTACATAAACGCCATGCCGTGGAATTTCTATTAGAGCATCATTTAGACCATCAGCGTCCGAGTTTTGGTTTTGGTGATAGTTTAGCTGATCTACCTTTCTTACAGTTATTGGACTGGTACGGCATGCCTAACCATGGCCAATTACATAATCAGTACTAGCTTAAACCGTCCGGCTAAACCAGCAGTTTAAACCGCAGCCACGCAAATCAACTGTTATTATCACGAGTGCTATTATTTATACTATGACTTTACCTAATATGCAGACAAAAAGAGCCAATTTAAAAAACTATGGCTCAGGCAGCTATCTTGCAAACGACGTGACTGTCCTACTCGATATGGTGGATAAAGATGCGGTGGCTGATGTGCCGGTCAGTCAAAAAGAAGCGCTTATCCAAAGCGGGCAACGCCATTACTCTGACATGCTGACTTTAGAGCAAGCACCTACTGCAATGCATGAGCAGCTATACATACAAGCATTAGAACAAGGGTCAACAAGAACCGCGACCGATATCGCTCATTTATCTCATACGCTACATCATGTTTTTCAGCAAAACGTGAGTGATGAGCATCCACTGGTTTTGGTCAGTTTGGTACGAGCTGGTCTACCAATCGGCGTATTATTACAACGTGCACTGTCAGATACAGATAGTAGCTATCACCTGCCAAGTATACATTATGGCATCAGTATCATTCGAGACCGTGGTCTTGATCCTGTGGCCCTGCAAATGCTATTGGAAGCCTATCCAAACAGTCCGATTGTATTCGTTGATGGTTGGACAGGTAAAGGCGCTATTTATCAAGAATTAGCTCGTAGTCTAGAAACGTTTAGCGATTCTACTCATGTTAATTTTGCCAACATCTTCCATCAAGGCGCTGACGTCATTCCGTTACTTACTCTTGCAGATCCTGCTGGCGTTGCTTGGTTGGCAGCAAGTGAAGAAGACTGGCTAATCCCGTCGGGTTTGTTAAATAGCACCGTATCGGGGTTGATTTCGCGGAGCTTATATACAGAGCCGTTATCAGGCCTGCATCGTAGTGTTTTCTATGATGACTTAATTGAAGTAGACCACAGCTTGGCGTTCATCGACCATATTGATACAGCAAGACGCTCATTGGCTATAAATCCAGTATGTTTACCGACCTATCAGCAGCCACGCTACCAGACTGCTGCGTTAATAGAGGCACTGGCAGTAGACTATGATATCAGTAATCGTAACCGTATTAAGCCGACTATTGCCGAGGCAACACGTGCCATATTGCGCCGTGATCCCGAACGTATATTACTCGCCACGGCTGAGCATCCTGATACCGTACTGCTACGCCATTTATGTGCACAACGAAACATTACTATCAGTGTATTAGGTGATAAAATACTGCCTTATCAAGCCATCACTCTTATCAAACAACGCTCCAAAGATAATTAGTATGCTTAGCAATATTAAATACTTTCTTTTTTATTCTCTTACTACCCTCTACTTATGATGCCAACTATGTCAGATATTCAAAACCGCAAGTCGGACTTTTACAGTGATACCCAATCTTACGCACATCTGATTACTGAGCGTCATGCGATGATCAAACCGTGTACGCACCACCCATACCAGCTAGGGGCAAGCCTATACATGCCTGCAACTCGGCAAGATATCTGGCAAGTAATCAAGCGTGACAAGTTACCAACGATTAATAGTATTATTATTTGTTTAGAGGATGCAGTCAGTCAGCAGGACGTCGAGTTGGCGCTTGAGCGTTTGCGAACCCTGCTCGAGACATGGGCAGAGCATGTGAATAGCATCAATGCGCCATCTAAATCAGCAAAGGTTCATGCTCAGCACCCTACCCGTCCACTAGTCTTTATACGTCCACGTAGCCCAATGATGCTACAGCAATTGGCTGATTATACTCATATCGATTTAATCGATGGTTTTGTTATGCCAAAAGTTGATATGTATAGCCTCTCTAACTGGCGTATGGCTTGTCAGAACCTAAAAGTAGATCAGTTACTTATGCCGACGCTTGAAACTGCAGCACTGTTTAATCCGCATCATAATCAGGAGCTTGCCATCGCTTTTAAAGAAGCATTTAGCCAGCCAGTTTTTGCATTGCGTATCGGTGGTAATGACTTATTTGCAGCATTGCGCTTACGTCGCCCGAAAAACAGCATTGTTTATGATTCACCTATCGGCACGTTAGCATATCAAATGCTGGGCTGTTTTGTGCCGCATGGTTTTTACCTTACCGCGCCAGTATTTGAATACTTGGATCAGCCGACACTGTTTATGCAGGAATTGAACCGAGATGTCAGCTTAGGTATGGTGGGCAAAACTGTCATTCACCCAAGCCAAATCGCCCTAGTACAACAGGCTTACTGTGTGCCGTTGAGTACACTTGATGAAGCGCAAGCGATCCTTCACTCTGAGGCCAAGGCGGTGTTTAAATACAATAATACGATGTTAGAACCTGCAACACACCGCGCTTGGGCAACTGAAATTGTCAATCGTGCAGAAGCTTTTGGAACTATTAATGACGGGCATAGCCAGTACAGCTCACGAATGTAACTATCATTGTTGATACAGAAAGCTGTCTATCGTCTAACAACTTGCACCATGCAAAAAGCCGCTATCAAATAACAGGTAGCGGCTTTTTTATATAGATATTTGCTTAGGAGTTTTTATAGATATGAGCTTTAAAGCGCTCGAGCGATACCTATATTAAGCACAACTTTCTAAAAACTGACGTAGTACTTGATTCACTTGATCAGGCTCTTCTACTGTCGATGTATGACCCGCACCTTTGATAATAGCGAGCTTGGATCCAGCGATAGCAAAATGCATGCGTTCAGATTTGGCATAGGGCGTGGCGGCATCTTCATCACCAACCACGATCAATGTCGGCGTTGTAATATCACCTAATTGCTCATAAGTACCTGTACGCTCAATAACGCCCATTGTTGCTTTAACCACGCCGCCCTTGCGATTACTTTGTAGCATTGTCAGCCACTGCTTACGGTCAGATTTGCGCAGCTTGTCTGCCAAAAACGTACTGCCAAACATGATTGGCATCACTTTATTACTTACACGCTTCATACCTAACCAACGAATGGCTTTGACCAGTTTACGGTACTGTGGCACGTTATTTGGATCTTCAGGATCAGCAGAGGTTTCTAGCAGCGTTAATGACAATAACAACTCAGGGCGCTTGAGCGCGATACGCTGAGCCACGAACCCACCCATAGATAGCCCAACAAAGTGACATTTATCAATACCAAGCGCTGCAAGTAAGCCGATCGTATCCTCAGTCAGCGTCTCCATATCATAGCCAGACTTGGTAATCTGCGACTGACCTTGCCCGCGAAAATCAAAAGCAATACAACGATAGTCTGCATGAAAATGCTCTACTTGCTTGTCGTACATCTGTGAGCTCCACAGTAGACCATGGGCAAATACGATAACGGGCTTTTGTGTGTCGTTCGGTGCACTGTCCTCGTAATAGATATCAGCGTTATTTACAGTAATAGTTGGCATAACCACATCCTTGTTTGATCAATGAAAAATTCGAGCGTACCCTTGTGTCTTTTACGACTCTTTGATGCTCAACCTGGCATATTAGCATAATCTATTGGCCCTTTAGGTCATAGCCTTTTTACGAGCCAGTCGTTTTGTCCCATTAGACAGCATCAGTTTTTACGATAGAATAGTAAAGTTTACCAGCCTGTAGATGTGTCTTAAGCGCCCACAAAACACGCTTTTATAATTTTAACAAGCTGCTATAGTAATCAGCATTGAATCATTTTATCTTTATTTCATACTATTATCATTGATACAAAATATTAAAACCGTCATTTAAAATAAGGAAATATCGAATGTCACAGTCTCTCGTCGATTATCAAGTTGAAGGTCATATTGCTACCATTACTTTTAATGATCCAAAAAGCTTAAACGCTTTTGGCACACCCCTAAAAAACAACGTACTAACAGCGCTGGATAAAGCAGCTACAGATGATCAAGTACGGGTGATTGTTTTGCAAGGAGCCGGTGGTAACTTCTCAAGCGGTGGTGATATCAAAGAGATGTTGTCTGAAGGATTAGATAAAGATGTTATCTCAAATAAATTAAAAGGTATGGTAGAAGGTGCAGGCGAAGTCAGCTTAAAACTACGTCATATCCATAAACCGATTATTGCCAAACTAGAAGGCGCTGTGGCTGGTGCGGGCATGAACTTAGCCCTTACTTGTGACTTTCGTATTGCCGCAGACAATGCAAAGTTCGTACAAGCGTTTGTTAATATCGGCCTAGTTCCAGATGCGGGTGGAATTTACTTATTAAACCAATTGGTCGGTGCAGCAAAAGCTACTGAACTTGTGATGCTGGGTGATAAACTCAAAGCAGAAGATATGGCGCGTTTAAATCTAGTGAACAACGTGGTAAGTATTAACGAGCTAGAAGCCACCGTACAAGCATTGGCGCTACGATTGAGCCAGCTACCAGGTAAAGCCTTGGCATCTATGAAAGAGAGTTTCAATGTACATGCTTTTGCTGGTTTGAGCGATGCGTTAAATATGGAAGTTGAACAACAGACCACGATGGCAAAAACTGATGACTTTATCGAAGGGGTTAGCGCCTTTATCGAAAAGCGTAAGCCTGTCTATCAAGGTAAATAACACGTCAGTAAACTACTCAATCGGACAGCTGAACTTGTTTTGATTAGACAATCTATAGTGATACCGTAAGAAAAGGGCTGCCAATATGGTAGCCCTTTTTTAGTCAATATCTTTAATTAAGAAGCGGTCGCAGGTTTGGAATGATTAGGCAAAGTGAACACCTTGTCAAAAATCAGAGTAAACGTAAAAGTATAAATTAAGAAAAACAGCAATAGCGCGACTTCCATCATAAAGGCTTTTACTAGACCAACATCGTACCAAATCATATACAGTGGCAAGCAGATCAATACTAGCCCGCCTTCAAAGCCGAGAGCATGAGCACTGCGTATCCATAACGTACGACGTACAATACGCCTGCGACGTTCCCACGCTTCGAAAGCAGTATTATATATAAAGTTCCAAACGACGGCTGCCACCGACATCAATACAGCCACAGGTAGGGACTCTGATGCGTCGCTATGACTGAGTTTCATCAATATTAGAGTAGATAAGATAATCGCGATGATTTCAAAAGCTGTCACATAAACTAAGCGACGTTTAAGTGGTGATAAGGTCATCAACCAAGACTCCAAAGCACATAAGTGCGTATCAAAGTATCGGTCCGTCCCGAGTTAGAAAAGAGAGGTCAAGTGCATAGCCACGGTTTCTGCCTGCCCATACATTATACAGAAAATAGGTCAAAAAATCATTGAGCACATTTGTAAACAGACGTAAGCAGCTTTATTAATGTTTAGCACCTGTTTGAGTCCAGACTATTTTTCTGGCAGACCCCATTTATTGGTTTCAGGTTTGGTATCACTTACTAAAAATACCAATAATATAATAGAACCTATCAGTGGCACTATCCCTATCAGGAACCACCATCCTGAGCGGCTAGTATCATGTAAGCGGCGAATAGTTACGGCAAGACCAGGCAAAAATAAACCAAGCACGGCCACTATGTAAAACAAACCTGTCTCTGAGCTAAATACTATTGCGTCTAGAAGCATTGCCGCAATCATCACACCCACTTGTACTAGGAAAAAATACCAATACTCTTTACGGCGAGCGCGGCCCGAA
This sequence comes from Psychrobacter sp. AOP7-A1-24, assembly GCF_052376235.1. Classification (NCBI taxonomy): domain Bacteria; kingdom Pseudomonadati; phylum Pseudomonadota; class Gammaproteobacteria; order Moraxellales; family Moraxellaceae; genus Psychrobacter; species Psychrobacter sp. AOP7-A1-24. Next base: position 17,351 of record NZ_JBQSVM010000017.1, read on the forward strand.
AAATTTGTATAATTTCTCATACCCTTTTTAAACCAGTCAATGATGCCATAGTTCGCTTCAGCACTATGATTGTTAGCCATCGTAGATCTAGGCAGTGGCGGCGGTGTCGATTTATCAAGCTTGATATTATTTTCCATAGGGCTTTTTGTCTCAGTCGTGAAAGGTAGAAATTGTCAATTAATGTCATTAACAATTAGCTTTGATTATAGATACCCAATAAAAGTTTGTAAATAAATACTATCGTCAATCCTCTATAAAAGAGTGACAGCGTCAACCTCGCTTGAAGTAACACATATACATCTGTACTCGGTTGCCTTGTCTCTCTTTTAAATCGAATCAAATATATTTATCTTAGGTTTTTTAACAAAAAACCCCGCATCATGACGATACAGGGTTCTTTTATTTTTAAGTATAAACTTTTACGTATTCAGCTTCTAATCTTGAAAGCTTATATACTCAAGACTAGGTCAACTGAGCAACGTTGATTTTGTCTGCTTCTTCAGTATAGTCTTCCATACGGTCGAAGTTCATGTATTGATAGACTTCATCACCCATGCTGTTTAGCATACCAGCATACTGCTGATACTCATCGTTAGTCGGCAGTTTACCAAGTACCGCTGCGACTGCTGCAAGCTCTGCAGAAGCTAGGTATACGTTAGCGCCTTGACCTAGACGGTTCGGGAAGTTACGAGTTGAGGTCGATACCGCAGTAGATTTCGGTGCGATACGTGCTTGGTTACCCATACATAGTGAACAACCTGGCATTTCAGTACGAGCGCCAGCTTGAGCGTAAACATTGTAGTAGCCTTCTTCCATCAACTGGCGTGCATCCATCTTGGTAGGTGGTGCAATCCATAGACGAGTTTTCAGGCTACCTGCTGGTACGTCTTGTAGCAATTTACCAGCGGCACGGAAATGACCGATGTTGGTCATACATGAACCAATGAATACTTCATCAATGGTGTCGCCAGCGACGTCGGCTAGTGTCTTAGCATCATCTGGATCGTTCGGGCAGCATAGGATAGGCTCTTTAATCTCGCTCATATCGATAGTGATGTCGATAGCGTATTCAGCATCGTCGTCAGCACGCATGAGGCTTGGGTTAGCCAACCACTCTTGCATCTGCTCAACGCGGCGACTAATAGTACGTGCATCGCCATAGCCTTCTGAAATCATCCACTTAAGCAGCGTGATGTTTGAGTTTAGGTACTCAGTCACTGAGTCTTCAGACAATGTGATAGTACAGCCAGCAGCACTACGCTCAGCTGATGCATCAGATAGTTCGAACGCTTGCTCAGCGGTCAAGTCTTCTAGACCTTCGATCTCAAGAATACGACCGTTGAACTCGTTGATTTTACCTTTCTTATCAACCGTCAAGTAACCTTCTTTGATCGCTTGATAAGGAATCGCATGTACTAGGTCACGTAGAGTGATACCAGCTTGACGCTCACCAACAAAACGAACACGGACAGATTCAGGCATATCAAGTGGCATTACACCAGTTGCAGCTGCGAAAGCAACTAGACCAGAACCCGCTGGGAACGAGATACCCATTGGGAAACGAGTATGCGAGTCACCACCAGTACCCACGGTATCTGGAAGTAGCATACGGTTCAACCATGAGTGAATGATACCATCACCTGGACGCAAGCTTACGCCGCCACGGTTCATGATAAAGTCAGGTAGTGTGTGTTGAGTCTCAACGTCAACTGGCTTTGGATAAGCAGCGGTGTGACAGAATGACTGCATCACTAGATCCGCTTGGAAACCCAAACATGCTAAATCTTTTAGCTCATCACGCGTCATTGGACCAGTTGTATCCTGAGAACCGACAGTTGTCATTTTAGGCTCACAGTACATACCAGGACGTACGCCTTCTAGACCACAAGCTTTACCAACCATTTTCTGTGCTAGCGTGAAGCCTTTACCAGTATCAGCTGGCTCTTCTGGCTTAGCAAAGACATCTGAATGACCAAGGCCCATGTACTCACGGGCACGGTTAGTCAGACCACGACCAACGATCAATGGAATACGGCCACCAGCACGAACTTCATCAAGCAACGTTGGTGAGTTCAATTCAAACGTTGATAATACTTCATCAGAATCATGCTTAGTGATTTTGCCTTCGTATGGATAGATGTCAAATACATCGCCCATGTTTAGGTTATCGACAGCAACTTTTTCGATTGGTAATGCGCCAGAATCTTCCATTGTATTGAAGAAGATAGGAGCAATGTTGTTACCCAATACTAGACCGCCACCACGTTTGTTTGGCACGTTAGGGATGTCTTCACCCATTAACCACAATACTGAGTTGGTTGCAGACTTACGGCTAGAACCCGTACCAACGACATCACCAACATACGCCAACTGATGGCCTTTTTGCTTCAGCTCTTCGATTTGCTTCATTGGGCCAACAACGCCCTCTTCGTCAGCATTGATGCCGTCGCGAGAGTTTTTGTGCATGGCTAGTGAATGCAATGGAATATCAGGACGGCTCCATGCGTCTTGTGCAGGTGACAAGTCATCCGTATTGGTCTCGCCAGTTACTTTAAACGTCGTGTAAGTGGTTTTTGCTGGTACTTCAGCGCGGTTCAAGAACCATTCTGCGTCAGCCCAAGACTGGATCACTTCTTTAGCAATAGCGTTGCCAGCTTCTGCTTTTTCAGTCACATCATTGAACGCATCAAATACTAGCAACGTCTTTTTCAAGGCTTCAGCAGCGTCTTGAGCAACTTCGCTATCATCTAGTGCAGCAACTAGTGGCTGTACGTTATAGCCACCTTGCATCGTACCTAGGATTTCGACCGCTTTTTTCTTGCTGATAAGAGGTGATGATGTTTCACCTTTTAAGATCGCAGCCAAAAACGCTGCCTTAACGTATGCCGCTTGGTCAACACCAGCAGGGATACGGTTTTCTAGCAGGTTCATCAAGAATGCATCTTCGCCTGCAGGTGGGGTTTTTAGCAATTCAACCAACTCTACCACTTGTTTCTCGTTCAGTGGTAGGGGTACAGTTCCTAGCTCAGCACGTTCTTCGACATGTTTACGATAAGCTTCTAACACAATAGTCGTCCTCGTCAGTTGGGTTTAGCACATTACGTGGGTAGTCAGCATGACAGCCTTCGTCTATATACTATAGGGAATAATTATCCGTGCAATCATATCTTAAAACGCTTTAAATGTTAATGGCTCAGCTCTGAAAAGGCGCATAGTAAGGCCATATTGAACATTTATTATAAAAATAGTGCCATCAATAATATGATTGTAGCGCTTATTATAACTGGTATTTGCCTGTTTACGCTTATCAATAAGCACTTGCTTTATGACTAAAAGTCACCATATGACTGTTATACGCTTTTGTAACGAATAACTTCAACAACATCTGGCTTAAAAAAACGTAGCAATATCGATTCATTAGCAGTCGAGTTGACACAATATTAAGGAGACGGTATGAGTGATAGCAATACGGACAATAATACTAATTATGACAATGGTCTCAAGGTACGTACCGAGGTCATGGGTGCGCAACACGTGAAACGCTCACTTGATGCTGCCACAGGGTTTACCCAGCCGCTACAAGACTGGATTATCGAACATGCTTGGGGCAGTACTTGGCAAGATGACTCAGTATTGCCGCGCAAGTATCGCTCATTAATCACCATTGCCTTTTTAATCGCCCAAAAAAGCCCAAGCGAGTTGAAAGGTCATATACGCGGCGCCATTAATAATGGCGCTAGTGTCGCTGAGATTAGAGAGGTGCTGATGCACAGCTTGCCGTATTGCGGTGCACCCGCCACTCAAGAAGCATTTCGCGCCGCCATAGATGTACTGAATGAGATGGAAATTGATATAGATATTTAAAACTATGGTCGTCAAAGCAATCGTAGTAACCTTAACGAAATCGTAATCTTAACAATATTGTTTAAAAGTTGACGACCAAATTTCTGCTATAATATCTGCACTCATAAAACATTCTGACAATTCCATAAACCCTTATAATATAAAGGGTTAAGAGATAACTCTATTATGACAACTGCCGTACAAACACATGTACCTACTGCTAGGGCCAAACCAAAAAAAGCCATTCAAGGTGAAAAGCTGCGTGGCTATGACAAAGTTGCACGTATCCCAATTAAGGTCATCCCGACTGTTGAGGCAAAGAAAAAGCCTGATTGGATTCGGGTAAAAATGTCCTCGCCTGCTGAAGTGGCTCGTATCAAAGCAACCTTACGTGAACAAAAGCTCTATACTGTCTGTGAGGAAGCAGCCTGCCCTAACCTGCCACAGTGCTTCGCTGATGGTACAGCGACCTTTATGATCATGGGTGATATCTGTACTCGTCGCTGCCCATTCTGTGATGTCGGCCATGGTCGTCCGAATGAGCTAGACAAGGATGAGCCTCGTCACACCGCTGAGACTATCGAAGGCCTACAGCTTAAGTATGCAGTAATTACCTCTGTCGATCGTGATGATCTCAAAGATGGCGGTGCTGGACATTTTGTAGAAGTTCTAAATGAATCAAGAGCGCTTAGCCCAAACTGCTTGATTGAAATTCTAGTACCAGATTTCCGTGGACGTATGGATATTGCGTTGGATTTACTGACAGAGACAGCGCCAGATGTATTTAACCACAATATTGAAACTGTGCCACGTTTGTACAAAGCTTTCCGTCCAGGCTCTGACTATCAGCATTCACTAGATTTGCTTAAGATTTATAAAGAACGCCGTCCTGATATCGCAACCAAGTGTGGCTTTATGGTTGGCTTGGGTGAAACCGAAGAAGAGGTTTATGCACTACTCGATGATCTAAAAGCACATGATGTGGATATGATTACGATTGGTCAGTATCTACAGCCTAGTAAAAACCATGCACCTGTCGATCGCTATGTCCATCCAGACGAGTTCCAGCGCTATATGGACTACGGCAAAAAGATTGGCTTCTTTAGCATCTGGGCAGGTCCAATGGTACGCTCAAGCTACTTTGCAGATCGTCAATATTATGGCGAAGATTGCCCAGCACCTATCCGTAGTAAAAAAGCGCTAGAAGCTGAAGGCAAACTTGGCTGCTAACCTTAGAGGCTAATTTGGCAATACAGTGGTGTGAAATTGCTTGTGAATAACTGTCGCTAAAACATCTACTAAGATAGTTGCTAGCAATATAAAAAGGGTGAATAACAAATTTGTTATTCACCCTTTTTTTAGCTTTAATAGTTTTATAAAAGATTCACACCCAATACTTTACACGGTTAAAGTTGGCGTCGGCTTTCCAGCTGTTTTTATATTAAATACAGCAATACCAAGAACAATCACCCCACCGATAATACCTGTGACCATCTCAGGATAGATCAATAGTAAAGCACCAATCGTCAAGATAACACGCGTCACCGTATTCATACCGCCTCTGAAGTACCCTTCAAGCGCTGAGCTTAACGCAAGCACCCCAGTTATCGACGTCACTACTACCGTAATGATTTCCACAATTGGCGGCAATGGGAAATCTTTTGCTGTTACTGCCAAACCTGTTGGGTCTATCATCAACATCGTTGGATTATAAATAAACATGAACGGCACGATAAAGCCAGCCAATGCAAGTTTGAGGGACAAGAATCCTGTCTTCATCGGATCACCACCGGATATACCCGCACCCGCAAAGGCAGCGAGACACACAGGCGGTGTAATATTGGCAAAGATGCCAAAATAGAAAACAAACATGTGCGCTGACAAGATTGGAATATCAAAACCTGCCAGTGCTGGAGCAGCCATCGTTGCCGTAATGATATAGGCAGGAATAGAAGGTAGTCCCATGCCTAATACCATTGACGCTAGCATCGTTAAAATAAGCGTGAAGAATAGTGATCCTGCGCCTAGCGTTACAATAGATGAGGTCATTACTGTACCAAAGCTGGTCAAGCTCACAACCCCAATGATAATACCAACGACCGCACAAGCAGCCATTACTGCTAGCGACTGACGTGCTCCATCTTCTAATGCGCCTAAAATATCGGACAATCCCATGCGAGTCTCAGCACGTAGCATACTAATTAGCACAGTAAAGCCAATGGTATAAGCCGCTGCGTAACCCACAGGCACGTTTCTGATTAATAAGAAAATCAAGAAAACAATCGGCAGTAGCATGTGACCGCGTGCTTTTAACACTTCTTTTACTGCTGGTAAGCTGTCTTTGGCAATACCTTTTAGATCGCGACGTCCAGCGCGGAAATGCACCTGAGCAATTACGCCTACATAGTACAGCACAGCTGGCAACAGTGCCGCCAAGGCAATCGTACTATACGGCAAGCCTGTCGTCTCAGCCATAATGAACGCACTAGCACCCATAATCGGTGGTAAAATCTGACCACCAACTGAAGCACTCGCTTCCACCGCACCTGCAAAATCTTTGTGATAGCCGACTTTTTTCATCAACGGAATGGTAAAGGCACCCGTACTAACGACATTTGATAAAGCTGAGCCATTGATACTGCCCATAAAACCACTAGAAATTACCGCTACTTTTGCAGGACCGCCTTTTTTATGACCGGCAATTGCCAATGCCAAATCATTAAACAACTGCCCCATTCCCGAACGTGCTAGAAACGCTCCGAAAAGGATGAACAAGAAAATAAAGGTGACCGATGCACCAATCGCAACAGAGTACAAACCTTCCGTCTTTAGGAATAACTGACCGAAGATATCACCCATATCATAAGGGCGGGTCAAAAGCCTGTCTGGCATAAAATCCATGTGACTGACAAATGGATAGGCCAAAAATATGCCTGCTAAGATTGGTAAAATCCAACCTGTGATACGGCGACTGCCTTCTAATACGCAGACCACAGTGATCAGTGAAAATATCACATCCATCTGATTTGCCATACCGCCGCGTGAGGTCACAATATCTTGATACTCATAAATGAGGTAACCCATACCAGACAAAGATAGAACAAACCATATCCAGTCATACCATGCGACTCGCTTACGGCTGCTTTTCTTGCTAGCTGGAAAAATTAGGAATATCAATGCAAAACCAACAGCCACGTGTACAGAGCGCTGAAGTAAAGCTGGCATCGGATTAAAGGTGATATACAAGTGAAAGAGTGAGTAAAGGATACAAATACCAGCAATAAAATATTTTACTGGTCCTTGAGTAATATGGCGCGTGATTGACTCTCGGTCATATTTTTCCAATACCGCTCGGTTGACAGCATCAGCATCTTTATCAATGTCAGCATCTGGCGTAGTATTCACACTACCTTGATCCGTCACTTGGGAGTTCATGACAAAAGTCCTTTTTAAATCTATCAATTAAATCATACGTCTTGGGCATGATTACTACTTCTGAATAGTCTGGTACCCACTGGTGAATCAAGAAACGATGGCCACCATAATCTATTTCACCCTTGGTCAGTCTAGATATGACCCAATTAAGGCGAGGTAGCTTTTCGTTGATTTGATAACCCAGATAGCCAGGCTTTTGTATAGGAGCAAGCGTTTCGGTAGAGGGTGTCCCCGCACCGAATGCTTCGAAATAAGTAGTAGTGAGTAACAGCTCAGCATTCTCTGGACTACTGCCGTCTATGCGTTGATACTGCTCTTCCCACCACTGTTTTTCTACTGAATGTATCCAACGTAGCTGAAACTCAGGCTCGACAAAGTAACAAACTTTATCGTCAGCACCATCTACACCTGCGACTCGCACTTCAACGACAGACTGAAGCGTAAAGCCTGTCCATAGCGTAAAAAAAACCAGCGCGGCAATAAATGCCGCGCCAGTTGATAGCCATAGCGAATTATTTGGCTGCTTGTTCATCATAGTACTTTTTAGCGCCAGGATGAATTGGAGCGACCATACCATTATTAGCAGTTTCTAAACTAATATCATTGGCCGCTTGGTGAGCTGTCTTTAGACCGTCCAAGTTTTCAAACAATGCTTTGGTTAATTTATAACCATCATCTTCAGATAAGTCAGAGCTAACCAATAGTGCATTCATGATTGCTGCAGTTGGAATCGCTACTTCGTTACCATAAGTATCGGCTGGAATCTCAAAGGTTTTGAAGTAAGGCTTGGTCGCAATAATTTCTTTTAACGTGTCTTGGTTGATAGTGACAATCTGTAAATCCAAGCCCTGCTCTAGCTCCATCAAAGATGAATTTGGTAGACCACTACTAAAGAATGCCGCTTCAATTTTACCTGCTTTCATACCATCAGCGGCTTCAGCAAAGCCTAGATAATCAACAGTAACATCATCATATGTGATACCAAACCCTTCAAGTAAAGTACGAGCATTTACTTCGGTACCAGAACCTTGATCACCTACAGCAATACGCTTGCCTCGTAGATCTTCAATATTTTTGATGCCAGAGTCCTTTGAGGTCACGATTTGTACGACGTTAGGGTATAGAACAGCAATCTGTTGAATGTTAGTAATTGGCTGCTCAAAGTTGTTTTTGCCTTCGACAGCATCCGTAACCACGTCACTTAGTGCCAAGACCATGTCGACCTTGCCTTGGGTCAATAGATTGACGTTTTCAACTGATGCGCCAGTAGTTTGCGTTTTTGAGTTTACCCCAAAAGTTTTGACATAGACTTCAGACAATGAAGTGCCAATGATGTTGTAAGGACCAGATGCACCACCAGTAGCGATGGTAAGGAATTTTGTATCTAGCTTATCTGCTGTAGTAGCAGCGCTATCGGTTGCAGTACTTTCTGTGGCAGTACTCTCACTGCTTTCTGAACATGCTGCCAGACCTAGCGTGGCACTTAGCATAGCTGACAATAGCAATGGAGACTTTAAAGAGTTAAGCATGGAATTCATCCTTGAAATAATCGATTTTATACGTTTGACAATATTCGTATTTATACATAAATACGTTACAGACGAGTAATAATATAGTAATTCTATCAATAAATAAACCTTGGCTTACTTTCTCTTTTTCTTTCAATATCTTATATTTAAGGCTGTCTGAGAAAATGCTCATTATTTACTGATTTGACTAACGTCCATTTGTTTTGCTATGCAAAACATTGTTTCAATAATTCAATATTATTACAAGAATCCACGCTATTGTAAACCTTTATCGATATCTAATAAGTACCGCTATAATGCAGTATTTTTGAGGATATTTTATCTAGGTCAACTCAATAAGAACTTTCAATTTATAACCACAAGGACAAAAGTTCTGCTATATTTTATCTAACCTATTTTTTGGTTCATAGGTATTACACGGCGCTAGTTTGTGCCTCTCTTTTATCAACCCATTTGGATAGTCCTTATGACAATACCTAACACGGAAGTACTGGCACCATTATCTGCTGATATTGCTATCATCGGTGGTAGCGGTCTCTATCAAATGTCATCACTGACCAATAAACGTAGTGTGACGATACAGACGCCTTACGGCAGCCCCTCTGATGATATTGTCTTGGGTGAATTAGAAGGAATGACTATCGCGTTTCTGACACGGCATGGTCAGGGCCATAGACTAACCCCATCCGAGGTGCCTTATCGAGCCAATATCTATGCGCTAAAAGCTCTAGGGGTACGCTATATCGTTTCTGTATCAGCAGTTGGCTCATTGCAAGCGCATCTTAAGCCATTGGACATGGTCGTGCCTGATCAAATGATTGATATGACCAAACACCGAGTGAGTACCTTCTTCGGTGAGGGTGCCGTCGCTCATGTGTCAATGGCAGACCCACTATGTCCAGCTTTAGCAGAACTCTTGACGCGCGCTTATGACCAAGCAGATATTGTAGAAGGCACCATCCATTCTAAAGCAACTTATATCTGTATCGAAGGCCCTCAGTTCTCAACTCGGGCAGAGTCGGAATGGTATCGTCAGATGCAAGCAGATATCATTGGTATGACAAATATGCCAGAAGCCAAATTGGCTCGTGAGGCCAGTATTGCTTATGCTACGTTAGCTCTTGTGACAGACTTTGACTGTTGGCATCCGACTGAAGAAGCCGTCAGTGCCGACTATGCCATAAAGAACCTAATGAAAAATGCGGATAATGCACAAAAAGTGATACGGGAAGCAGTCGCTTTGATTGCCGCTGAACTGCCCGATTCAATCGCTCACAACGCCCTTGCGCAGGCATTGGTCACACCTATAGATACGATGGACGAGCATACCAGGATCAGACTGGCCGCCTTGCTGACATAATCTGGATGCCTATTCTTCATTTTGAATGACTGCTATTAATCGGTTTAATTTTAATAGGCTGTCTTTAGTCGTATCAAAAAAAGGCCATTATCTGAAATAATGGCCTTTTTTTGATTTAGTATGTGTTTTTGAAATATATACTAAATACACAACTTTGATATTAGCAACAACCGCCTACGCCAGTTGCCGATATCATAGGTTGATTAAACGGCATTAGCTCACCGCAACCTGCAAAAATACCGTAGTGACGACTGTCATCACCGATAAACTCAAAATGCGGCGCAAAACGTGATTCTTGTAGCATTCGAAATGTGTTTCCGCATACTGGGAACACGCGGCCAGCTTCGATAGCATGATGTTTATCGAGATCAAACCGATGCGGAGATTGCTCGATCGTTCCTTTGTATATCACCGCTTGTCCATGATCTTCGCAAGCATCCTCAAGCGAGTCAATTTTAAATAAGCGGTAAGTTGCAGAGAAAAACTGAATATCACCAATTTTAGCTGCCAACACAGGATCTATAATCTCAAGTGGGCGATCTTCAACTAGGCGAGGATCTAAGAATCCTGCATCTCGTGACAAACGGTTAAAATCCTTCCAATACAATGCGCCACTCAAACACTCTCCATATAAAACTGGATCTTCGATTAGGTGTTGCGGGATGCGGCGATCGGCATAGACGTCAGAAAAATAAAACTCACCGCCAGGCTTAAGCAGACGCTGCACACTGGCCATGACTGCCGCTTTATCTGGTGATAGATTAATAACGCAATTTGAGACGATAATATCAAAGCTACCAGCCGCCAGATCTAACTCATCTAGCTTCTCGATATAACCATGCAAAAATGTCACATTATCATAGCCAAACTTATCGACATGATAAGCTTGATGCTGTTTGGCAACGGCCAGCTGCTCATCGGTCATATCGACACCGACTACGTGCCCACTCTCGCCAACCAGTTGTGCTAATGCATAGACATCTCGACCTGAGCCACTGCCCAAGTCTAAAATTCGGCAGCCTTCCAGCAATGCTGGACATACCAAACCACAGCCATAGTAACGACTCAATACCTCATCGTGGATATTTGCCAGTAGCGGTTTGAGCCATTCAGGCATATTGCTAATATCACAACAAGCTGAAGTCTTTAAATCATCGGTACTCTGTAACTCTTTACCATAATAATCCTGTACGACGTCATGCATAACAATATCCTTATTGAATGTACCATCCGGTTAAAAGACTTATTAAACGATCTTAGAATATACAACTACCTTAGTGAATTTATTAACCTAACTGTCAATTATCTATTATCAACTGCCATCGACTTTGATATGGAAATCTAGCCAGCCTGACGGTAAATGTTTTAGATCTTTCGGCTCATCAATATCATGCAAAGGATCAAATAGCGCCAGTGTCCAACCTAATGCTGCTATACGCTGCTTAGTGACGGCGGCTACACTGGCAGTGCTCCAGATAATGTCCGAAAACAGGCTTTCATCAACTTGCGTGAACCCCAACAACACATAACCACCATCAGTCGCTGGAACCATGACCGCATCATGTTGATCTAGCTGCTTTACCGCTGTTTGAATACACGATACCGTGAGGCTAGGACAGTCCGTACCAACTAACACAACCTTTTTAAAATGTTGCAGTGCGAGCTGACTGGCCACCAACATGCGCAAACCCAAGTCACCATCAGTCTGAGCAGACCAGCGCAGCGAGTTGGGCAAATCAAATGCTTGCCAGCATGAATCTGTTGGTACTGGACTCACGCATAACTCAACGGAAAAACCAGTATCAATAGCCTGATCAATACTATGTAGCAGCAACTGCCTCGCCATACGTGCAGCACCTTCTACCCCTAACGCTGGCTGCAAACGGGTTTTTGCCTTATTGGGCGCTGGATACTTTGCAAAAATAATGATGCAAGTATCCTGATGTCCTGCAAATGAATCAGTTGTCACTATAACTGTCTCTCAATCGATCGAATGCATTAGTATGGACTCTCTCTTATCTTACCTATCATATTAATAAAACAAATAACTTTACGACTTGTAGTAGCGTTGCTTTAAAACGTCAGGCGATACGCCGCGCCAATAATCAAAGCGCAGCTGCCACATCAAAAAAATCGTCCGCCACGTGCCATGCTGCTGCCAACGCCTCGCTGAGGTCGTCACTTTACTTTTTAGACAAGCTGGTCGAGCAATCTTTTTTAGCCGTTTACACAGCTCGATATCTTCCATTAATGACTGATTAGGATAGCCACCAATCTGCTCGAATACAGATTTTTTGATAAATATTGCTTGATCGCCAGTGGCCATCCTCATTAGGCGTGAGCGCTGGTTTATCATTAGTCCCACGATTTTTAACAATGGATCACGGCTATCTAAGCGCACATCAAAACGCCCCCAGTCATATTTAGCCATTGCTTGTTGAACATTATCTACCGCGTCAACTGGCAGCTCGGTATCGGCATGTAAGAATAGCAACATATCACCCGTGGCTAACATAGCGCCCACATTCATTTGCTGTGCGCGCCCAACTGTAGAGTCAACAACATGCCATTTGATGGCTGATTGAGCAGCCTCTGTACGTTTGAGCAAGCGGTTGGCGACCGTAACTGAGTCATCTACCGAACCTCCATCGACCAATATTACCTGCTGCGGTGCCGGATCGAGGCTAGCTATGTGAGCCACGAGCTTAGGCAAGTTATCCGCTTCATTTAATAAAGGAACGATGATAGAGAGGTTCAATGAATATACCATCACGTCAATCAACTAATAAGGATTAGAAACTGATTTATTTTTTATTCAAATTCCAGTTGTAATCGGTATAGCTTATTTTTATTTTGCCTTGCTTGAGATCTGCTGTCTGAGCTTTACTCAACCCTAATGACGAGCTATAACGACCCAAAAACCCTGCCAAGTTTTTTGTGCCACGCCAATTGGTTGCAAAATCTTCTTTATACCATTTAAAAATTGGCGACACTCTTAGCGTATTGCCTTTAAGACTGTTGCGGCTCCTGTCGGCCAAAAACTTAGAAGTTGCCTGCTCTAATTGACTGTCTAAGCGCTTGCCGGTAAAGGCATCATCTTGCAGAGCAGGACAACCAATACTGGCACAATTGACCGCAAAGTGAATGCGCGGATCGTTGTAGCGTTTAGAACCACGAATCAGATTGTGCTCGATATCATCAAGTGAGCGCGTCTTGCCGAGTACCGAAACAAAATCTTGCTTCCATGGCGACCCTAATAATCCGCCAATATCTTTAATAGATTTGACGTTTGGATATTTCGTCAATACCAAATCAACCGTACCAGCGTTATAAACATTAATTAAAAATGCCAACTGCTCGTTTTTACTCCAACGATTGAACTCTGATTTAGATACCTTGCTTGTTGCCTCTAGATAGCTTGTCAGCTTACTTTTATCTGCCTTCATGCCAGCATAGTTGACCACTGAAGCTTTACCACCATTGGTCATGGTCACGTGCTTATTTAATAAGCTATCCCAGCTCTGATGGTTAAAGTCAGCATGAGCGGCCACGCTTGCTAATAAAATAGTCGTGGCAATCACTGGTTGTGCGAACAACGTCTTCGCTGAAAAATTAAATACTGACATAAGGCTTACTCCGTTTACACTGATTGTTTTTGTCTAGGTTGTTTTTTGTTTACTTTAAAAGTACTTATATTAAAACCGCTAAGGCGTGTCTATTAGCGCGGGCTCTACTGCTTCTTCTAATGCACCACCACAGCTACTTCCCTGTCCTGCTGTACAACCATAGCAATGATCCGCAATGGCAATGTCATCACCAGAAGGATTTTGCGTTAACAAATCACTTAGATGTCGCCGTGACTTGTTTGGTACAGGAATTTCTAACTGCTGATTGAAATCACAATCAAATAGCTCACCCAACCAATTAACACTAATGGTCGAGCGACACATAACCTCGGCCAAATTAGCAGCCATATAGTTGGCTTTGAGCAAATCCATGTACGGATGGAACTGTTTTTTTGCCAATAAAACCGCGCCAAAACGCTGAATAGGCATATTGGTTAAGGCAAAAAGATGATTAAACTCAATATCAAAATGCGCTTTTAGCTCATGCTTATAATCCGCTTCGAGCTGCTCTTGATTGGGTGGTAGTGTCGCACCTTGTGGGTTGTAGACTAAGTTTAACGTTAAATCCGAATCAGGCTTGCCATAACCCAACTGATTGAGCTTTTGTAATCCCAATATACTGTCGTCAAATGCGCCTTTACCGCGCTGCTTATCTACATTCTCTAGGGAATAACAAGGCAAAGATGCCACCACTTCAACGTGGTTATCTGCTAAAAACTGTGCCATATTCTCATAACCTTCCTCCATGAGGATTGTCAGATTACAGCGGTCTATCACTTTGACACCCAAGGCTCGAGCAGCCTTAACCAAATACTTAAAATCCTCGTGCATCTCAGGCGCACCGCCCGTCAAATCAAGCGTATCGATGTTTTGTGCTTGCAATACCTCTGGTATCAACTCAACCAACTCACGTGACATCATCTCGGTACGATAAGGGCTGGCGGCCACGTGACAATGTACGCAAGACATATTACATAAGTAGCCCATATTGACTTGCAATATCGTTAGTTGGCGTCGTTTTATCGCTGGAAAATCAGTATGCTCAAGTAAATCGATAGTTGATTTCATAGTGGTCTAAAATCCTGTTAGCAGTACAACTAAAAAAGGATAGCAATATAAATTGAATTTTATGAATAAAGAAGGTAACACATTGCTTTTACTGTTTATTTTAAAAATTTACAGCTTAAGAATTATTTACCTACTTTACGGTTTATCTAATCAATCATACCTGATTATCAATAACTATTGACAACTAAACATATGGATTTTATCTTTTATTCCAAATAAGCATTAACCTTCTTTAGTCCTTATCAGCTTCGATAAAACGCTTATCAATATACTTCTTAAGATGCCATACCCAGCGACCTTGTAGGTTGACGTTACCCCAACTACCAATAGCGTATTTATCACCGCAAGATAGCAGGTATAGCGTGCGAGTCTTTGGCTGATAGCCTTTCATCACGCTATCTTTTAGATAGGCCAATAAGTTATCGGCTTCGACGGCACCACCATGTACTGAGTGTACCCCTGAATGCGCCACGTATTTATCGACTCGTGTCGCCACATCCCCGACAGCAAACACATTAGAATGAGAGACGCTCTGCTGTTTATGGTTTACCGCGATAAATCCATTTCCCTTGATTTCCAAATCCGTAGAGTCAGTCCATGCCGACCCTATGACGCCAGTCGCAGCAATGACAGCATTGATAGGCAATGATTTATGAGTGGTCGACAGTTTGCCATCACAATAATCGGTTGCTCGTTCTCGAATTATCGTAATACCATGGCGATGTAACTGCTTAATCACTCGCTGACGAAAGCCCGAGTTAAACCCTGATAAAAGATTCTCACCGCATACTAATGTCACTTGATGATTACGATTGATTTTCTGTAGCGCAACTTGGGCAGCCATGACCAATTCTATTGCCGCCGCGCCTGCTCCGATAATAGCCAATTGATAATTTTCAGATTGTTGAGCATCCTTTAGAATCTGCTGCCATTGAATGATAAAGGTCGATAAGGGTCGTATGGCAATCACGTCAGTATTAGCATCGCTACCTACAGTACCAGTATCAAACTCTCTATTGTTACCATTGTTTCTGTGATCATTTTGATCATACAGCCAACGCATGTCCGTATCTGCACCCGTATTTAGAGACAACACATCATAGGCCAAATCCGTTTGTTCATCGCCAGTCGTCACCACTTTATTAGAGGCTGCGTTTACTTGAACGAGCGACTGCTGAACGAAGCGCACACCTGCTCGTACACAAAGCGATTTGATATCGATACTGATATCATGCAACTGATAATGCCCTGCCATCCAACCAGGTAACATGCCAGAATAGATTGTTTGTGGCTGCTCACTAATCAAATGAATGTCTGCATCTGTAGTATCGGTTTGCTTTAAGCGTTCTGCGCTAAGGCGGCGCAACATGCCAATATGAGCATGACCTGCCCCTGCCAATAGTAGTATTTTTTTCGATGAAAATTTTGTCATAGATGATTTTATCAAGGCGGTTAGTTAGTGTTTAATAGAACGATTATTAATATAAATGACTTTAAAAACTCATTTAAAAGTATCATATGAATAAGACAAATCTGTTGCGGGTACACAGCAAGAGCGTAAATGAATTATGTGGTTTATACAGATTCAACAATAGTCACTGCGTTGTTCGCTATTGCGAGAACGATATTTTGTATCACTGAATTAAAATCATAAAATAAGGTGAAATTATTTATCATCGCCCAGTACAATAGGACACTATAAGAGCCGCATGATAAATTGCGCTACTTGACCCATTATTTGAGAAACATTGTCAAAACCATTAATGAAAATTATAAGTAATCAAGGAACCTTACATGAGTACCAACACCGATACCAGTAACGACCATATTTTGTCTTCTGATAATATTCACTACTTGCATCATGATTTTTTTGAACCAAGTAACAAAGACGTCGACATTAGCGCAACTTTACTGATTGTGCATGGCATGGCAGAGCACAGCGGTCGCTATAGTGATTTTGCACAGTTTTTGGCAGACAATGGTATTGCTGTGGCAACTTACGATCATTTAGGTCATGGACAGACTATCAAGACCGAGACCGATCTCGGGTTTTTTGGTGAAGAACATCCAGTACAGTCGTTACTAAAGGATGTGATTGTGATGGCAGATAGCCTAAAAGACCGTCATCCAGATGTGCCACATTTTGTAATGGGTCACTCGATGGGGTCGTTTATCGTGCGTAATGTACTCAAACATCATGCGCACAACTTTACAGGCGCCATCTTAATGGGTTCAGCAAATGCTAACCCACTGGCCAAGGTTTTATTACCCATTAATAAACTACTGGCCAAAGTCGCACCAAAACAGCCGAATACAATATTTGCTAAAGTAATGAACAAAGTTCTCAATAGCCAACTACCTGATCGCAACTCGTCCTCACAGTTTGCGTGGCTCAGTGAAAATACTGCAAACATTGAAGCCTATGAAGCCGACCCTCAAACTGGTTTTGACTTTACCAATAATGGTTTTATGACGTTGTTTACGCTCATGGATACTGGATTGAATAAAAACTGGGCTACTACTATTGCCAAAAACTTCCCGATGCTGTTTATTAGCGGTGAAGATGATCCAATCGGTGAAATGGGTCGCGGTATACGCAGGGTTGTCACGCGTTTGGACAAGCTTAATTTCAGTCATGTCGATATCCAGCTATACCCTAATATGCGCCATGAAGTGTTGCACGAAAAAGACAAACAAACTGTCTATCAAGATATTTTAGAATGGATAGAGACCAATACGACTGGCGATTAAATCATGATAAATGAGTTGCTTTAAGAAGACATCTAAAAACAACTCATTCAATATTGTCACAATAAGGTCTTCAACGCGTTTGCTAAAAGCGGCCAAATTGGCGACAATACAGCGAGCAAGTTTTTGGACCGAGCCATACCTTGAGTTTTACTTCAGGCTGGGTCATATAAGTCAGTAACCATAACATTAAGATTAATCTCCCTTTCATTTATTTTAGGATTTTTTTATGTCATTACAACAAACCATCGAACAAGCCTTTGAAAATCGTAACGAGTATAGCCCAAGCACTATGCCACAAGATGTACGCGACGCTGTTGAACAAGTACTTGAGCAATTAGATAATGGCAGCCTGCGCGTTGCAGAAAAGAAAGATGGCGAATGGGTTGTCAACCAATGGGCGAAAAAAGCGGTATTACTGTCTTTCCGTCTAAACGACAACTACGTTCAAGCTGCTGGCGAGCATGTGCAGTTCTATGACAAAGTACCGACTAAGTTTGCTGATTGGACAGAGGCACAGTTCAAAGAAGCTGGCGTACGTGTTGTGCCGCCAGCAATCGCTCGTAAAGGATCTTTCATCGCAGCTGGTGCGGTATTAATGCCATCGTATGTCAATATCGGTGCTTATGTTGACCAAGGCGCCATGGTAGATACATGGGCGACTGTTGGTTCGTGTGCTCAAATCGGTAAAAACGTCCATCTATCAGGTGGCGTTGGCATTGGTGGCGTATTAGAGCCATTGCAAGCAAACCCTACTATCATCGAAGACAACTGCTTCATCGGTGCACGTTCTGAAATCGTTGAAGGCGTCATCGTAGAAGAAGGTGCTGTCATCTCTATGGGTGTCTACATCGGTCAATCAACTCGCATCTATGATCGCGAAACTGGCGAGATCCATCGTGGCCGTGTACCAGCAGGTTCTGTTGTCGTACCAGGTAGTTTACCGTCAGAAGATGGCACGCACAGCTTATACGCTGCAATTATCGTGAAAAAAGTTGATGCGCAAACTCGTGCAAAAACATCAGTAAATGAGCTATTACGCTTAGCCTAAATATTTAGCACGTACCGTTGTTTATTGAATAATATTGTTTTATATGAAGATGCTGGAGAATGACTCCAGCATCTTTTTTGCAGCTTAATATAACGTGTTACGTTATAATCCTCTTTTAGTTTTGCTTTATGCAAACACAAAACCATCCGTACAATCCCCTGCCTTTTTTATTACGATTGATAAATGCTTTATCGCCTTATCGACCTTTAACTGTATTTGAAATATTATGAGTGAATCATTATTACGCACCGCCGCTATTCCTGTCACTGACCCCGAAGCAGGATTGCGCCTGACTGAGATTTTTTATTCCTTACAAGGTGAAGCAATCACCTCAGGCTTGCCGACGATATTTGTGCGTCTAACGGGCTGTCCGCTGCGCTGCGTCTATTGTGATACCGAGTATGCTTTTACTGGCGGCGAACGCCAATCATTAGAAACCATCATAGAAACTATCAAAGGCTATCCTTGTAAGCGCATCTGTCTGACTGGTGGTGAGCCATTAGCACAGCCGAATGCTATTGAGCTGATGACACGTTTGCTGAGTGATAGCTACGAGATATCTCTTGAGACAGCAGGCGCACTCACAGTAGAAAACGTACCGCCAGCAGTCAGCAAGGTGATGGACCTTAAAACGCCAAGCTCAGGCGAAGTCGATAAAAACTTATGGTCAAATCTCAACTATCTCACCGAGCATGACCAAATCAAGTTCGTCATTATGAATCGTAAGGATTATGACTGGGCAAAAGCTAAATTGACCGAGCATAAGCTAAACGAGTTGGTCGGTACGGTGTGGTTCTCACCAATGTTTAATGTCGCAGATGATGTCGATGAACAGCTCAGCCCTGAAGTACCTGTACTAGCGCGAGAACTGGCGGAATGGATGTTAGCTGATGCCTTGCCAGTACGTTTTCAGCTGCAACTACACAAAATTATTTGGGCAGACGCTAAAGGCAAGTAAAAATACGAAGTGTGAACACCTAGAGTGCCATAGATTAGCTACCTTATTGGCAATCAGTTGGTCTGCTATCAGGCGTGGCTGCAACCAGTCTGTCCTTATATACACGTGAGCAAGCAGTAACCTCAAGCGAAGTTGCTGGCGTTGACTCAACTCAAGCAAGTGAGATCATCTTTGCTTTAGTCGGTGGTATGATTCTGCTGGGTAATCCACTTCCCTTAGGTTTAGTCGGTATCGTGCTGATTATTATCGGACTGATACTGTTTGCAAAAGATGGCTAAAACAACAACCCCTACCATTTTGATAATCACGATTTGGCAATATAACCATGGTTAATGCTTTGATTTTTCCCGATATTCTATTATATTTATTGGACATGGTTGGCGTTGTTGCGTGCGCCATTGCAGGGACGTTGCTGGCGCAGCATAAAGGTTTTGATATCGCTGGTTGTATCTTAGTGGCGATGGTTAATGCTATCGGCGGTGGCACATTACGTGATATGGCTCTAGATCGTCACCCTCTATTTTGGATGACCGACCTTAATTACGTGATCGTTATCACGGTGACCTCTCTTATCTTACAAATTTTCTTTCACCTTTATCATAAGATTGATAATGCGTTGAAGCTTTTCGATGCCATTGGACTGGCAGCTTTTAGTGTGATTGGTTTTAAGGTGGCCCTAACCCTAGACATGTCACCTCTCATTGCTATTATGATGGGGGTCTGGACCGCCATTATTGGTGGTCTACTGCGTGATATCATCTGTAATGAGATACCTCTAGTGCTACAGCGTGAGATTTATATTACTGCCAGTATCGCAGGGTCGGTGACTTATTTGTGCTTACAGTATTTTGGGGTAAGTGCCAGTATCAACGAATTTATTATGTTATTTGTCATATTTGCGGTACGTATGCTAGCGCTTAGGTTCGACTGGCATTTGCCCTCTATACGTCTTGTAGATTGATTGATTAATTGAGCAAAGCTCTGCTTAGGTAGCTTTTGTTTGACTAACGATAATTGAAAATAATGAGAACTGCCCATGTTGGCTATCGTATTGGATCCTACCGTACTGATCACTACTTTTGACCCAGGCTCTTTGATATATTTATTTGATATGATCGGTATTATCGCCTGTAGTATCTCAGGCACGATACTTGCCAAACACAAAAACTTTGATGTCTTCGGCTGTCTGCTCGTGTCTATTGTCACCGCTATCGGTGGCGGCACAGTACGCGATGTTATTCTAGATCGTCATCCATTATTTTGGATGGTAGATATGAGCTACCTGACCCTTATTACGATCTCTTCGCTAGCGATGCAGATATTTTTTCATCCAAACTCAAGACGCGTGGATAAATTCCTCAAACTCTCCGATACCATTGGTTTGTCAGCTTTTACGCTAATAGGTATCAAGATTGCTGATGACATGGGCGCCAATGTGCCAGTGGCACTATTACTGGGTGTGATTACCATCGTGGTTGGTGGTATCATTCGCGATATGATTTGCAACGAGATTCCGTTGGTACTACAGCAAGAGATTTACATCACTGCGGCGTTAACAGGTGGTGTTTTGTACTTTGCTCTAAGGCAATTAGGCGTTACAAATTGGGTAGCTGACATTTCTACGATGAGTACGATTTTTACCTTGCGTATGCTGGCTATTCGTTACGATTGGCAGTTTCCAACAATAGAATGGAAATACTGACACTAGCCTAAATAGGTGTGAAGAATGAGAATGCCAACGCGCCCATATTTGAGCGCGTCTAGTATTGTCGTTTTAGCATTGTTGACTTAGCCTTGCTCTACCACAGCCAAGTCTTTGACCATCAGCTGTAAACTTTGCTTGCTATTCCATTCATTGATATCTAGCTGAAATAACAAATGGACTTGCTTAGCACGGTAATCCCAAGCTTCATTGTCAAAATTAAAGCAAATTGCTTCTATCGGATATTGAACGTCTGGATAGCGCAGTGATAGCTTAAGATGTTTGTCTTTTAAAACCTTAAAGCTCAAAACTTCAAACACACCGTCAAATATAGGTGGCGCAAATCCATGACCCCAAATACTGGCATCAGCTAAATGCTCAGCAAACCATAAGCTAAAGTCGCTCGCTTGCAAAGGTCCATCGGTGAATTTTTGCTCTGCAAAGACCTCATCATCCATTTGAGCCATTACTTCGTTAAAGGCTGTGACAAATGCCTCAAAGTTACGGCGCTTTAAGGTCAGACCTGCTGCCATCGCGTGCCCGCCGAAATGACTGATTAAGTCAGGGTGGCGCTCAGCAACTTGTTCAATCGCATCACGAATGTGTATACCTGGGATAGACCGTGCTGAACCTTTGATGACGCTGTCTTCATCTGTATGCTCAGTGTCTGCTGGCGCAAAAACGATACTGGGTAGATAGTGACTCTCTTTCAATCGACCAGCGACAATACCGATGACTCCTTGATGCCAGTCGTCTTTATATAGAATAATACTACGCGCGCCTCTATTGCTCGCTTTAGCAGTAGAGACAACTTGAACGATTGTCTCATCGTTACTGGCATTATCATTGCTGGCACTACTCGTACTATCGTCTTCAGTAGCCAATGCTTGTACGATACTATCAGCTTGCGCACGCATCTCGCCCTCTACATGACGACGTGTGCGATTCAACTGCTCAAGCTCTTGTGCCAAACGTTGTGCCGTACTCCAGTCTTCTGTTAATAAGCACTCGATACCGATACGCATATTATCCATGCGCCCAGCGGCATTGATACGTGGGCCCAACACAAAACCAAAATCCTGTGCATGAAGCTGTTTAGGATCACGGCCAGCTTGCTCAAGCAATGCCAATATCCCCATACAGCAGCGGCCTTGACGAATGGCTGATAATCCGTGATGTACCAAGATACGATTATTTTTATCCAATACCCCAACATCTGCAATCGTGCCAAGGGCGACCAAATCCAGATATTGGCTAACCTGTACCGTAGACTTGCCAGCTTCACGGCGTAGCTTTGCTAACCGTCCGAGCACATAAAATGCGACTCCGACTCCGACCAGTGCCTTACTAGCAAAATCACAATATAACTGATTGGGATTGACCACCGCTTCCGCAGGTGGCGTCTCTTTGGTCGTGAGATGATGATCAGTGATAATCACTGTGATACCATCAGCTTGGGCACGCGCTACCCCTTCATGACTTGAGATGCCATTATCAACTGTTACTATCACGTCTGGTTGGAAAGTCTCAACACCTAACTCGACAATCTCTGGCGTCAGACCATAACCGTACTTAAAGCGATCTGGCACTAGGAAATCAACGACTGCACCCATCTTCGTGAGCGCGCGCATCATTAGTGCTGTACTGGTTGCACCATCACAGTCAAAATCACCAACGATTAGAATACGCTGACGCTCGTCAATCGCCAGGTCTAATAAACACACAGCTTCAGTGACACCGTGCAGGGCCTCAGCAGGCAATAGACCAGCTAAACTGGTCGTCAGCTCATCAGGCGTTGTGATACCTCGCCCTGCATACAAACGGGCAAGCGTGAATGATTCAGCGGCAAGTGGTTGCAGCGCGGCGGGCAACTCGTCGATGCGAGTGCTGGTATAACGGGGGGTTAAATTTAGCATGAGCGTATTCTACTGGCTTTAGTAGAGGGTCACAATGACAATTTATACTACCTTTGTATATCATTAAGCATTGTACAATCTGTTAAGTAATGACCGTAAATTAGCGATAATTGATACGGCTATTTCTATAGCTTGTATAAACCAACTTCACTTCATTACTTACAAAAAAGGTGCACAGTGTGAGTAATTTCATTCATTTTGCTACAAAGCAATGATTGTAAGCCACGCATAAATCCATAGAATAGTAAGCAACTGAAAAATTTGTTATCTATTGAACTTTTTATCATCTATATTTTAATTATTTATAAGGACGCTTTATGAAAACCACACCAGTTGCTGAAAAACTTCCAAATACTATCGACCCTAACCTAGATCTTGATAAAATTAAAAAAGAATGTCAGGGAATGGTAAAAAAACGCGCTAGAGTTTCTGCTGGTGTAGCTGTTGTTCCAGTACCATTTTTTGATGTTGCAGTCGATGCGGGCATGTTGACCCAATTAATTCCAGAGATTAGTGAGCGCTTTGGTCTCATTGAAGACCGTCAATCAGCCATTAATCTAGAGTCACGTGAAGTGCATTGGAGCGCAGTAAAAGATCGTACCGTAGATTTCGCTGGTCTAATGGCGACACGCGGTATCGTCAAAAAAACCATTCAAGGTTTCGGTGGTCGTATCGCCGCCAAACAAGTGACTAAATTTATCCCACTTGGTGGTCAACTGGTTGCTGCAACCATGGGCTATACGATTTTTAAAAAAATCGCTAATGACCATATCAACGAATGCTATAAGTTGGCAAAAGATATTCAGCAAAAGGAACACGGTAAAAACGTATAAAAGAGATAGATAGCTTACTTATTCCCTATTAAACCAGCTAGGTAATTACTTAGCTGGTTTTTTTGATTCTACGATTAGAAAATGGTATGAGCCATGGGTTAATGATGTCATTAATAGGTTTTACTGATAAGATGAACGTCCAAAACTATCAACTACTCTGAGGAGTTAACCCATGAAAAAACTTTTGGCTTCAACCGCTATGCTTGCCACTCTTGCTCTAGCTGGCTGTACATCAACGGGTACTGGTACGACTACAGGTGGCAGCACTAGTGCTAACACAGCCATAACAACTGCAAGTAGCATTGGTATGAATGTATTAACATCAGCGATTGATACGCAATGTCGTAGCGAAATTGAAAACCAAAACGCATGGCGTGTAGCAAGTGCTGCAATGACTGAAGCACAGCAAGAAACGGTTAAAACCAATGTTTGTGGATGTGTGAGTGAGCAAGCGCCTCAGCAAGTCACTATCGTTGAATTGGGCAATGCCGCTATTGACTCAAGCTATCGCACCCAGTTAGTATCAGAAGTGGTCGCAAAATCTATCCAAAGTTGCTATACAAGCTTTGTGCAATAGAAGGTAAATTGCGTTATTCATAAAAATAAAAAGTAATAAAAAGGGTGCGTTATACATAGCGCACCCTTTTTATTGCTAATGTTTTAATTCTACTGATGAGCCTAAAACTTGTTTGTCTCAGACGGTTGAGACGTTATAGAAGCAGTGAGAGGCAATGCTTGGCTGCGGCGGAAGTATTTCGAAGAGCTCTCGATAATTTTGTCTACTTCCTTGATTAAATCATGGATGACATCATCGTAAATACCGTGATATAGCTCTTTTTCAAATGCAGTAAACGGATGCTTACGCGAAGCTGAACCAACCTCAGTGACGCCATCTTTACTATAAAAAATATCTACGCGTCCATCACTGTTCAACACGCAATTTAATAGTCCGCCTTCGATTTCCATCTCTACACGTTCTGGCATAAAAATGTAATCATCTACATCAATGAGTTTTTTTTCTACTTCTCGTTTAAAAAACGATTTGATATCAAACATAGATACATCCCTAACTTTATAATTATAAGATACGTGAGCATGTCGAGCACTGTGGCTGCTATCCAATATTCATCTGTGTGATTAACGGGTCATGCTTTACTCAGTCATCCTATAAGATAGCATCAGATTATTTAAGGGGCGATATGTAAAACTGCGTTTGATGTTGGTAAAAATGTGTGGTTAATCTTAGCTTCAATATATGTTCAGCAAAATAGGTCTATAAAAATATACCTAAAAAAGAGCGCTGCCAGTTAGCACCCCCCTTTCATATTATCGAACTGCATTGACTGACTGAATTAGACCCAGCCCTTCTCACGAAATGATTTGAGTACCTCTACAAATACTGCCATCTCATCAGGTCTACCAAGCGTTAAACGATTAAAACCAACAATAGGCGCAAATTCACGTCCAACCGCAATCCCATGTTCGCGCATCCTATCGATATAGGTTTGTACATCGCCTTTTATCTCATGAAATACAAAGCTCGCCTGCGAGGGCAAGTAACGTAAACCAAGCTCATCCAATGTTTGCTCAACCATCTGACGCGATTGATTGGTCGTCCGCAAGCTCA
Organism: Psychrobacter sp. AOP7-A1-24; assembly: GCF_052376235.1. Taxonomy (NCBI): domain Bacteria; kingdom Pseudomonadati; phylum Pseudomonadota; class Gammaproteobacteria; order Moraxellales; family Moraxellaceae; genus Psychrobacter; species Psychrobacter sp. AOP7-A1-24. The sequence continues at coordinate 43,047 of NZ_JBQSVM010000017.1, forward strand.
ATGCCAAAAACGCGTCATCATCCAAAGTCGCTAACGCAGCGACAGCGCCTGACAAATTGGTATTATCAATCGAGATAAAAGCCTCTAGTTTGGTAATCATTTTCGGGTTAGCAACTGCATAGCCGACACGCATGCCAGCAAGTGCACATAATTTTGAAAAAGTACGTACGATAATAAGATTCTCTGAACGTTGTTGCCTTACCCACTCAATACCACTTTCAAAACTTGGATCAGTCACATACTCTGAATAAGCCTCGTCTAGTAAAAAATAATGGTTGTCTGGCGCACTTTCTACCCATTTTTTGAGCTTTACTGTGTCCGTAATAGTCGAAGTTGGATTATTTGGATTGCATAAATAAAACAAGCTAATCCCATCAAAGTCATCAGCGACTTTTTGCATGCTTTGTAAGTCAAAGTCATAATTTTCAGTAGTCAGTGGTACTTTTACCACAGGCACATCAATAGATATCGCATATAACTCAGCATAGGCAAAAGTTGGATGCGGCACGATGACTTGAATTTTTTTGCCTTCTACCAATGCTTTATGTTGTAGCATTTGGACGACGGTACGGATATTTTCACTAGAGCCACTGCCCAGTGAGATTTGGCTCTCCGACACACCATTTATCTTAGCGACCTTAGTAATCAGTGCCGCACGCTGGTCATCAGGATAACGAAAGCCAATGTCTAAAGAGTCGATAACGGCTTGTTTGGCAGCATCTGACATGCCGAGTGAGTTTTCGTTAGAATTTAATTCTATTAAGTTGTTGGTAAGCACAATGAATAATACGCCTAGATTATGTCCATTCCAAAAATTTAGTCTGTGTTGACAATGTGATCTATGAGAACAGCAAGCATCACTAGCGCCTTACTCGCGCTCAGATTTTTCGCTTGCGACTTAAATTTTTGGAATATTGTATGGATGGTGAGTTTTATGCGAATATGGTAAGTGGCAATGCGCTGTATTACAAGCATTCTGCGCACTCCAATATTCAATAAATCATAAAAAAAGTGAGATACTTCCTAAGTACCTCACTTTTTCTGTATCTGTCCTAATCTATCAAATTAAATGTGCTTTTAACTCAAGCACTTTATCACGCGTTTTTGCTGCTTCTTCAAACTTCAGGTCACGCGACATTTGCTGCATTTGCTTTTCTAATCGTTTAATTTCTTTCGCAAGCAAATCAGGACTACGTAAGATATTGATATCGACATCTGGCAAGTTACTCTTAACTGGGATAGCTTGGTTGTCGTTGGCATCCAAGCTTTCACCTGTATCAATCTTATCCGTAATACTACGGCGAGCACCTTTTGGCGTAATATTATGCTCAAGGTTGAAGGCAATCTGCTTGTCACGGCGACGATCGGTCTCATCTATCGCCTTTTGCATACTTGGTGTAATACGATCAGCGTAGAGAATAGCTTTACCATTCAAATGACGTGCGGCACGACCAATGGTCTGAATAAGTGAACGCTCAGAACGTAAGAAGCCTTCTTTATCGGCATCAAATATCGCTACCAGTGACACTTCAGGCATATCCAAGCCTTCACGCAGTAAGTTAATGCCGACCAATACATCATGCACGCCTGTACGGAGCTCATGAATAATCTGCATACGCTCAACAGTGTCGATGTCCGAATGTAGATACGCGACTTTTACATCGTATTCTTTAAGGTAACTGGTTAAATCTTCCGACATGCGCTTAGTCAATGTAGTAATCAGTACACGCTCGTCTTTCTCACGGCGTTTGGTAATCTCTGACAACACATCATCGACTTGCGTCAAGACGGGACGTATCTCAATCTCAGGGTCAATCAAACCAGTCGGACGGACGACCTGTTCAACCACTTGCTCGCTATTCTCAAGCTCGTATAGGGCTGGCGTAGCACTGACATAAATGGTTTTGGGTTTAATACGTTCCCACTCTTCAAACTTCATTGGGCGGTTATTCATCGCACTTGGTAATCTAAAACCATAATTGACCAAGTTTTCTTTGCGTGATCTATCGCCTTTATACATCGCGCCAATCTGGGAAACAGTCACGTGTGACTCGTCAAGGAACAGCAAGGCATCTTCTGGAATATAATCAAACAACGTCGGCGGCGCTTCTCCCGATGGACGACCAGAGAGATGCTGTGAATAGTTTTCGATCCCGTTACAGTAACCAAGCTGCTGAATCATCTCAAGATCATACTGGGTACGCTCTTTAAGGCGCTGCGCTTCAATTAGCTTATTATTGTCGCGAAAGTACTCTAATCGTGGTTCTAGCTCTTCACGAATCGTATGACTGGCAGCTTCTAATTTATTGCGCGGCGTCACATAATGCGATTTCGGGTAAATAGTAATACGCGGCACACTGCGTACCGTCTTACCCGTTAATGGATCAAACCACGTAATTTTTTCAACTTCATTATCAAATAAATGCACGCGCACCGCTAACTGCTCAGACTCAGCAGGATATATATCTAATAGCTCTCCACGCAAGCGATACGTACCACGGCCGAAGTCTAGCTCATTACGTGTGTATTGCATCTCAACCAAACGCTTAATAGTCGCCGTACGGTCGATGTTGTCGCCCACGACAACATGCAGCAGCATTTTTAGGTAGCTTTCTGGATCACCCAAACCATAGATACACGATACCGAAGCGACAATAATCGCATCACGACGCTCTAATAAAGCACGCGTGGCGGACAGGCGCATCTGATCAATATGATCGTTAATAGCACTGTCTTTTTCGATAAAAGTGTCACTGGCAGCGACATACGCTTCTGGCTGATAATAGTCATAGTAGCTGACAAAGTATTCAACAGCATTATTAGGGAAAAACGATTTGAACTCACCATATAGCTGCGCGGCAAGTGTTTTGTTATGTGCCATGATAATAGTCGGACGCTGCGTCTCAGAGATGACCTTCGCCATAGTATAGGTCTTACCAGAACCAGTCACACCCAACAACAACTGCTCGTCCATGTCTGAATTAATACCGTTAACCAGTTTTTTGATGGCTTGCGGCTGATCACCGGCTGGCTCAAAGTCGGTAACCATCTCAAAGGCACGACTCGATATTTGCGTCCCTGACGCATTAACACCACTAATTTCAGCTTCGCCTTGGAGCTGAGTGGCCAATTGATTTAACTGACGCGATGAGCGTGGTTCAGGCATTCGCATAATGGCTTTCTTCTTCTTAAGGTTTATAACAATATGGGGCCTGAGTAGCGGTTTTTAAAGGAGAATAAGGAGTCTCATCTTATGTTTAAAACGCTGTCTCACTACCCAAAATATAAGTGTATAGATGTACTGTTTATTAGGAGATAAAGCTCAATATTAGCGGATAAAACTTACGTCGTTGTAAAAAGCGCACACAGTATTCGATAAATTTACAAAGTTTTTCATGGTTAACAAACTCGTTACACGACCACCTAACAAAGCCTAAAACTCAAGGGTTCCAACATTGATTTAAGCTGCTATTATCGTTCTTGAATTAACAAGTTGATGACTTTTCAATACAAGTGAATTAATAGCTATATAGCAATTCATATGATTAGTTTTACACTGACTGTCATCAAATAGAAGACCAACAAAAACACATTGAACTTTTATTCAATATAATAATTTTAAATAAATGATGGAGTAAATTATGAGAGAACGTTACGCAAGTGGTATTTCAGACGAAACTGCAAAAAAAATGATTGATTTGTTAAACGCTAACCTAGCAAACGTTATCGATTTAACGCTAGATGGCAAGCAGTGCCATTGGAACCTGCAAGGTAAAGGTTTCATTGGTGTGCATCAACTGTTAGACGAAACATCAGAGCGTATTCTTGAAGTATCGGATACTATTGCAGAACGCATCGTGATCTTGGGTGGTCAGCCTAACGGTTTGGCGAGTCGAGTAGTAAAAGAGTCTATCTTAAACGACTACCCAACTGACATCGCTGAAGTAGATCAGCATGTTCGTGAGCTAACTAGCCGCTACAAGAAAGTCGCAGAAACTTTGCGTGAAGCAATTGCTACTGCTGGCGATGCAGGTGATGAAGACACCGCTGACTTATTTACAGAAGCAAGTCGTATTATCGACAAAGATGCATGGTTCATTGGGGCAAACTCACCAAAGAACTAATAACACTTGAACTGAATACTTATTAAAGTTATAAAAAAGCCGTCATAGTTGACGGCTTTTTCGTGCTTATAATTTTTGTGAATCACGAAATTTTAGACAGATAAAATTCCTTATTAACAAGTCTAAGCTACTCGTCAAGTTTAAGAGCTTTAATATCTGCAGCCATTTTTGGCATAATATCTCGTACCTTTTTCATAGTAGATTCCATAACAATAGGCATTACTTGTGCCATATAGTCTTTCATCATATCTGGCTGTTTATCAATAATATTTTGGCCCGTTTTACTACTATAAAAATCTATCTGCGCATCAACTTCTTCTTGATTAAAATGCTGCTTAGCAGTTTGGACATATAGGTCGACGATTTGTTGATTCATAGAGGCTCTATTACTACCATCTATCATTTCCTGACTATATTTACTAACTATAGCTTCTAAACTTTGATGCTGCTCCATACTCAAATTGTCAGTAGGCAGTGAAGACAATATAGATTGCGTCACTTGATCTGTGATCCCACTGTCACTAGACATGTCATTCATCATCTCAACGACTTTAGTCACCTCAATGAGCTTTAATAGAGAAGCATCCGTTGGTACTGCCGCTTGTACCGATATCGTTGGCACCGCCATTAAACTGACAGCACTAATACTTAACGATATAGCGAATACAGTGTTCTTCAGTGTAGCGCTCTTAAATAAAGTTCTCATATCATTATTGCCTTATGGTTTATTAGCTGTTTTTTAGTAGACTATAGTTGATTAAATTTAAAGGTAGTATAAGGTAACCGAGGGTAGATGTACATTGAATATTTTAAGCGAGGTTAACATTACCACACTTCTATAGTGGAGTGACTATATCAGGTAAAGTCAAAATATCTGCGTTAGGTTCTGACAGTGTCAAGATAGCCTCTTGAAACACTGGATTACTTCTAAATAGGTTTTCAATTTCTTCAAACTTCTGAGCAATATGCTCTTCTTTTTGATTACCTGCTATGTCTACTGCCGCCACCATAAATATCTTTTTCGGGCCGACCCACTCTAAGTGCAGGTAGGACACACTATCGATATCTGGATGATTGAGCAGCTCACTTAAAACGTATTCATGCATACGGTCAGTGACTCTATGTCCAACTAAAAAATCACGGTTACGACTGATCAAAAATATGGCGACGATGCCCAGTAGTAGACCGACAATGATAGACCCTAACGCATCCCAATATGGCTCACCTGTATACGCATGCATACCCATGGCAGCAGCGGCAATCACCAAACCGATAACCGCTGCTAAATCTTCAAAGAACACACCGCGCAATGTTGGATTAGAAGTATCTACGACATAGCCAAGTGCACTGATATCAAGTGCCTCACCATGCTTTTTACTTTGTCTGTACGCCTGAACCAATGAGATTCCTTCGAGCACAAATGCCACTGCCAATACAATAAAGCCAATTGTATAGTTAGTCTCAGACTCAGTAGCATTCCATTCCTTGATACCTGTATAAATAGAGACAATTGAGCCTGCCGTAAACACACCGAAAGCAGCAATCATCGACCAAACATAAGACTCTTTGCCATAGCCTAACGGATGACTTTTATCAGCAGGTTTGATGGACTTTTTTTCTGCGACGATGAGCAATGTGCCGTTACCAGCATCCGCCCATGAGTGAGCTGCTTCCGCAATCATAGAAGCTGAGCCAGTCATAAAGGCCGCAACTGTTTTTGCGATTGCAATCACAAGGTTGGCCCCAACCGCAATCAACACAGTAACGAGTGAGCCTGAATGCTCATCATTGGTTTCAGGGCTTTGATTGAGCGTGTTTTTTAGTTCAGGGTCATTTGGGATTTTATGATTGCCTACCCCACGCGAGCGAGGTGCTTGTGCTTTAGAAGAAGCTGGCGAATGGTGCTGGGGATTAGCAATAGATGGCTTTAAACTCATGCTAGACTCACTGAAGTAACGTATTGATGGTAGCGTTTTTGCCATAGATGAATGGCTTAAAACATACATTAGCTTAAGGTGGCTGCTCTACAATATCAGTGTCTTTTTAGTGAGTCGTTGTATAAGTTATTAATTCAGTAAGGCTGGATAGCTTTAAATAATTTCAGATAAATTAGGCTACTTTTTTACTTCGTCATGCTCTTCAACCTGCTCATTAACTTCTTCGAAATCGCAACTTGGTCGATTTGAGCTTTGCATACGCAAATTCTTACGCTCCAACGCAGCATCAGCACGGCATTGCTGCAGGTTGTTTTTAATCTCAAGTGGTGGTACTGCGGTTGGCTTACCTTTATCATCGATAGCCACCATCGTAAAGTAACAGCTGTTGGTATGACGGACGGTACGACCACGTACATCTTCTGCTTCGACGCGGATACCTACTTCCATTGAAGTCTTGCCCACATAATTAACGCTAGCTGCAAAAGTGACCAACTCACCCACATATATCGGCTCACGGAACATCACCTGATCGACGGACAGTGTCACCACATAGTTACCACTATAGCGACTGGCACAAGCATAAGCGACCTGATCAAGCATCTTGAGCAAATCCCCACCATGTACATTACCAATAAAATTCGCCATATCAGGTGTCATCAGTACTGACATGTATAGCTCATGATTTAAAGGCGCTTTTTTGGCAGTTGAGCTGGTATTGTATTGCGGCATAATATTCCTTAATGGTTTGAGACTTATTTATTATATCTACCATTTATACAGCAGGTCGCCTTATAGCACAAACAGCCCTCTGTCATCAGACAGTCTAGATTGTGTAAATTGCGGCTATTTAAATAGCGTTATATAAGCCAAAATATAAGCACTAGCTTAACCAGTGGAAGCGATACGCAAGCCATGCCACTATGGCGCTCACTGAACCAGTCAAAATACCACCCCATACAAAGTCAACCAACGCTGTATCTAATGTAAAGCCCTTATACAGTGCCAAATTGGTAAAGTCGTATGTCCCATAAGCCATCAAGCCAATCAGCCCGCCGAGCAAGAAGATATGACCAACAGATGCGCCTGCTTTTATTTGTGGATACAGAACCAAAATACAGAGTGCCAATATATAAAACATATAGAACACGCCAGCAGCCATCATGTTTGGCTCATCCGCCAATAGATGCCCGATACGCGACTCGTAAAAGGCCCCTTTCATAGTCGTTAGCCATACAGCATCGACACCCAAAAAGATAACCACAGCAGCGAGATAAATAAAAACGTAACCCATGATATTACCTCTTATAAAATGAATAAAAACGGATAAAATTTATAGTGTTAGTCTTGGTTGGATAAAGTCTAAAAATGCCAGAATACGCGAAGATACGGCACTGTTTTTATAATATACCGCCTGTATGGCTTCACGATTGTTTGGTCTGACTATCGCCTCAGGCAATACCTCAACCAATCGTCTAGACTCCAAGTCTTCACTAATCATAAAGTGTGACAGTAAGGCAATGCCCTGATGATTTAAACATAGCTGACGTAAGGTCTCGCCGCTACTGCCAGTCATATGGAAATTCAGTTTAACTGGGTTTTTTAGTGGCCAACTGTTTAGCTTTGACATATCGTTGAAGCCAATTAATTTATGAGTGCTCAAATCATCAATATGAGTCACTTCATTATGCTGGTGTAAGTATTCAGGACTGGCTACTAGTCGCAGCTTACTTTTACCTAATAGACGTGCATGCAGATTTGAGTCTCTTAAGTCGCCAATTCTGATAGCCAGATCCGTCTTGTGCTCAAGCAAATCAATAATATTGTCATGTGAGGTAAGGTCGAGAGTAATGTGTGGATACTGCGCCACAAAATCACCAACCAAAGGCGTCAGTTGATGCAATACAAACGGGCTCGCGGCATCAATTCGTAGATGCCCACTCGGCGCTTGTTTTAACAGCTTAATCGCCTCTTCACCGGTATATAACGTATTTAGACTCTCACGCGCATATCTTATAAAGACATGTCCTTCCTCAGTCAGCTCCAAGCGCCGTGTCGTTCTATTTAATAGCGTGCATTGCAGCGTATCTTCGAGTCTGGATACCGCACGAGATACTTTGGCAACCTGCTGATTTAATAAGTTGGCAGCGCCAGTAAAGCTACCCGTGTCTACTACCGTCAAAAATATCTCCATGTCTTCTGTTTTAGCATGTCCCATCATCATGATTACCTTTACAAAATTGACAAAGGTATTTTGTCATTTGTGCTGTTTTTTGCAAACTATAAATCGGTCAAACTACGCGCATCATTTAATTATTAGGATGTCGTTATGCCACTCGCTTTATGGGCGCTTACTCTAAGCGCATTTGCAATTGGGACAACCGAATTTGTCATCGTTGGATTGGTACCAACTATTGCCGCCGATCTAGGCGTGAGCTTACCTTCAGCAGGGTTGCTCGTTAGCCTATATGCTGTCGGTGTTGCCATCGGTGCCCCTATACTTACCGCACTCACTGGCCGCTGGAATCGCAAAATAGTACTGATGAGCCTTATGGGTCTGTTTGTCATGGGTAACTTACTGGCTTGGCAAGCGCCCAGTTATGAGACTTTGATACTCGCCCGCATCTTGACCGGTCTGGCACACGGTGTGTTTTTCTCTATTGGTTCCATGATTGCTACTAGCCTTGTCAGTAAAGAAAAAGAGGCCAGCGCAATTGCAAGTCATTGTAAAACCACAACTACTGTTAGTTTATTTAATGACAATCCTTGGCTATGGTGGTACGTTTACGGCATTTACCTATCTAGCCCCTATCTTAGAGCAGCAGACCAAATTTGCGCCATCAGCCATTGGTCTTATCATGCTCGTATATGGCGTGTCTGTTGCTATCGGCAATATTTGGGGCGGAAAACTTGCAGATAAACGTGGCCCTATTAGCGCGCTTAGCATTATATTTAGTGCCTTGAGTGTTATTCTTTTATTGTTCACCTTTACTATGCAATCCAAGATTGCCGCGGTGCTGACTATCTTAGTATGGGGTGCTTTCGCCTTTGGTAATGTACCGGGCCTACAAATCTACGTGGTCAAGCAAGCTGAAAAATATACACCAAACGCCGTCGATGTCGCTTCTGGATTGAATATTGCTGCATTCAATATCGGTATCGCACTGGGCTCAATCATCGGTGGTAGCGTGGTTGAAAATATGTCATTGCAAGACACGGCTTGGATCGGCGCTGTCATCTCTTTAATGGCATTAGCGGTAACACGCTATTCAGGTCTACGTGATAAGCGTACCCTGCAAGCATCGTCGAACCTTTCGATGTAGAACTTTTCAATATATAATCTTGCAACACATGGGTCTCAAACTATTTGTACAGTATGAGACCTTATGAATGTCTTGAACAAACCATATCTATATCACCATACTTATACCGACGCTATGGCTGACGTATCTGAATCGTTGAAGACAGTCTCATCGTTCAAAACCGTTTCGTGATTTAAGACGGCAGATGGTAAATCAGAAAAATGTAGCGTATCAATGTTGTTAGGCTTCACCGCAGTGACTTGTACCACACCTATCGTGCGCTCCAAAAAGCCACCTTCGCAATAGCAAAAGTAAAACTCCCATAGGCGGATAAAGGCATCGTCATAGCCAAGCGCTTGAATCTCTGCACGCTGCGCCATAAATGCAGCACGCCAGTCACGCAGCGTATACGCATAATCAAAGCCGTAATCATGTAATTGTTTGACGACCATGTCGGTCTGTTCAGTAAACTGAGTGGTTAGCTCTTGGTTTGAGAGCAAACAACCACCTGGAAAGATATGTGTTTGGATAAAATCGACCGAGTCGATATACTCTTGATAATTTTGATCATTAAAAGTGATGGCCTGCAATACCATGAGTCCTGTTGGCTTGAGTAAACTATTGCACTTAGCAAAGAAAGTTGGTAAATACTCATGCCCCACCGCTTCAATCATCTCGATACTGACTAATTTGTCATATTGACCTGTCAGCTCGCGGTAGTCTTGTTTGAGCAGTGTAATCTTGTCCGACAGTCCTGCCGCTTCGACTCGTCGCTGTGCTTCATCATACTGAGCATCAGAGATAGTCGTAGTGGTCACATGGCAGCCGTAATGTTTGGCCGCAAAGATAGCAAAACCACCCCACCCTGTACCGATTTCAATCACATTATCATCAGCACTAAGCTGTAAACGTTGGCATATCAGCGACAGCTTGTGTTGCTGAGCATCGCTAAGCGTTACGTCAGGCATAGGGTAGACTGCTGATGAGTACATCATCGTATCGTCCAAAAACCGCTCGTACATATCGTTGCCCAAATCATAATGCGCTAGGATATTGGATTTGGAGCCAGATTTATCATTGCTACGCAGTTGATGCTTCGCTCTTTCAAATGCTTTACTAATGCCCGCAAAACGATTTTCTAATTTATTGAGCACCGCTAAGTTACGAGCTGCCAAACGAATCAAACCTGTTAGATCATTCGTATCCCACTCACCATCGATATAGCTGTCCGCTAGTGCGATAGAGCCGCCAAGTAATAGCTGGCGATAGACAGCAGAATCATGAATCTGTAATGTTACATGTAGCGAATGGCGACCAACCGCCGAGCTACTAGCGTCATTAGTAGCTACTCTACCAAAACTACTGGTCTTATGTTCCTGCTCATCGAATGTTTCAAGCAGCGTGAGGCTACCAAACTGAACATGCTGTAACGCGCGAAAAATGAGCTTTCTAGCTAAGTGATTCACACTATTGCTGACTGGCTGTAGTACAGCACTTTCATTAACTACTTTACTTACACGAGCAGTTAATTTCTCTAGTTTTGTGACTGGTGCTCGATCGGTCGGTCGTGCTGGCATCGTGTGTTTATCCTTGTTTAAATGCTTTATTTTTCAATGGTTCATTTTTAGTATTACATTGACGAGATTTTTGGATTCTTGAAACTTAAAACTGCTAGAACTATAAGATATCTTTTTAACTACTGCCTCTCTTCTGGCTACTTTTCTGTTGGCTAACAGCTAATTTCTCATCGTAGTTGATATACGGCACCTTTTTAATCGCATAGAGCTTGAAAGCATGCCAATAGATACGTGTTAAAGACGTCATATTCATCAATGGATTTTTCCGCAGACTATGACGAACAGCATCTTCCGTCATTGGTACGCCTGATATTTTTATACCAGTTTTTAAAACTTCACCGCGCTTATCACTGATATTGATAGCAATACGAACTTGCAAGCCAGTATTAGGTTGCTCGTCCATCTTTGCACGCTTTACCGTAACCTGCCAACGGTACAGCTGATCGATAGGGTTAAAAGGTGATACATGAAAGTTCTTATCATGACAGAACTCAGTATCCTCTCCTTCTAACAAAAACCCGTAGTAATGGCGCTTGTCCCATGGCGTATTAGACACTTCAGCTAATAGATGAGTAGGTGTTTGCTGTGCATCAAACCCTAAGTAAAAATTAACGGGGCTAAAGTACATGCCCGCATTACGGCAGACGAGTAATCCCAACATATCGCCTTCAGGTGTGCTACCTGCATACTTTTCAAATGCTTGGCTTAGACGTTTTTCTAGTGCTTGAGTAGACTGTACATTGCTATTAAAATTTTTATCATTGCTTAGGCTATTAATACTCTGTATATCAGTATGCTGTAAATAATCATCAGGACAGAAACGTTGCAGCGCCTTTTTCTTTGCTGAAAATAGAGGCAGACTTTGCGCTAGTAGCTTTTTCGATAATATTGTCCGTAGTGGTAGTTTCCCTAGAAGCCTACTCTCATCAAATGCTGATGTGCTAATTTCAGGAAGTTCCTGTCCTGCTACAAGCGCGCTAATATTGATGCCCCAGTAGCGATAAGGGTAAACAAATTTATTCACACTAGGTAGCAGCCGACTGTGCCATGTCGTGCCCTTAAACAGCTGATGCGGCAATGCTTTTGTATCATGAGAGGACTCATGACTTGGCATAGCATTGGTATTTTGAGCGGACGTGGTCATAAATAATCTCTTGTGTACGGCGTACTTTTTATATAGTGAACATTTCGAAATACTTAGAATATATAACGACATTAGACATCATATTATTTGGCTTTACGGCGACCGAATAAACCACGTTTCTTATGTTGGCTCGTATCAGCAGTAGCATTCTGCAAACGATCAGCATACTCAACCAACTCCTGATTGGTTGTCGCTATGGTGACTTCGCGCTTATTCAGCCTACGTAACTTGGTATCCGCTTTTACAGGTAAGTCTTTATAACGGAACGGCGTATGTGCGCTATCAGCGTCAGGTAAATGAGCTTGATCAACCTCGTCTTTTATATCAATATCAAAACCAAGCGCCTGACAGACACGTAGACCACTACGTACGCCATCTTCATGAAAGCCATTAAACCAATAAGCTCCGCAGAAATGCGTGTGTGAGCCGTTACTAGAGATATTCGACCATTTGGTCTGTGCATCAATCATCGCAAGATCAAACACTGGATGACTATAATCGATGCTCTTAACTATCTGTTTATCATCAACGCTTTTATTGTCTACATCTGGGTTTAGGGTAACCAAATAATTGTGTTTTTTGGTCAAGCGTTGCAGGATATTCATGTGATAAGTCAGCACTGGCTTTGTAGGTATCTGTGCGTTTCCAGCCGCTTGCTCATCCTTAGCATTGTCTGAGACCGATTCATCTATTAAGTAATTCCAGCTTGCCCATGCCAATGGCTTCTTAGGCAAGACACTGGTATCGGTATGTAATACTGCTGTGTTCTTAGTAAAGCGGAAATGACCTAACACGTTAGATTCTTCAGTGCTAGCATCTTTTAAAATCTTTAATGCAGTATCGGCATGACAGGCAAAGATGACTTCGTCAAATACAAGGTTTTCGACTTGGCTGTCAGTGTTATTTTTATCCTGCACTGTTAAAGTTACTTGCCCACCATTACGAACCACAGACTGTACTGGGCTATTGACTCGTATTTTACCGCCTGCTTTTATAAAGCGTGGAATCAGTTTATTGACGTACTGTTTTGAGCCGCCTTTTATCGTAAACCACTGCGGACGATTAACCACGTCGAGCAAACCATGGTTATCGAAGAACTGTGCAAAAAACACCAACGGAAACTCTTGTACTTCATCTAAACTGGTTGACCAAATGGCCGAAACCATTGGCAGTAGATAATTATCGGTAAATAGCTGACCATATTTCTTTTGTGCTAGATAACCGCCAAGCGTTTGTTCTGCATAGCTACTGACATCTTGTCCTTGAGCGCGCGCAATATCATAATCTTGGCGTAACTGTTTGATATGCTGATTGAACTGTAAGATATCTTTGATGAACTGCCAGAATTTTGGATTAAGTACGTTTTTACGCTGTGATAATAAAGTATTAAGCGTATGACCATTATATTCAAAATGACGGGCAGTATTTTTGACAGAAAAGCTCATATCCGTCGCTTGAAACGGCACTTTCAACTCATGAAGCAAACGGAAGAAGTTAGGGTATGTACGCTCATTAAAAACAATAAACCCTGTATCTATCGCACTACTCTCTATATTGCTGCTCTTTGCTTTTTTACCATCTTGTAGTGCCACATCAATCGTATTTACATGCCCGCCGATATAATCATTGGCTTCAAATACCGTTACATCATGTTGCATACCTAGATAATGAGCGCATGTCAGCCCTGATACACCTGAGCCGATGATAGCGATACGTTTTTGAGCGGTCTGATGGTCAGAAGCTGTTGCAGCATTGGTAGCAATTTTTTGGTTACTTGCACGCTTGAAACGAGTAAACGGCATAAAAGCATTCCCTTCTGTATTTTTCTATCATTATGTGACTAAGAGTTGTATTAATAGTAGATTATTTTTTATTAAGCTTTTCACTAACTTGCTGCCAGACCAAATCAGGCAATGTACCTAGTACTTTTAATGGCATGGTCAGTTTTTTAGGGAATTCGATCACCTCATGTCCATCCTCAATACCATCGCGTATGGCTTGACTTGCCTGCGCTGGCGTCTGGATAAACGGCATTGGAAAGTCGTTCTGTTTAGTCATAGGCGTTTCGACAAAACCAGGTACAACCAAGCTGACTGACACATCATGCGGAGCAAGGCTAATCTGCAAAGTCTTCATTAAATAGTGGATAGCCGCTTTTGAACTACCATAAGCTTCAGCTCGCGCAAAAGGCACATAAGCAGATGCTGAACCGATACCGACCAAGCGACCTTTCGAAGCTATTAGCTTTGGTAATACCCCTTCTATCGCATGGGACAATGTACCCATGTTTACCGACATGACTTTCATAAAAGCACTACTATCAAAGTTCGGCATATCTAGGTACTCACACATGCCAGCGCCGCAAATCGCTAGATCAACATTATCGATTTTTTCAAAAGCTTCGATGACCTTTTCTCGATCCATAAGATCCAAATCAATCGTGTCTGCGCCTAACGCCTTAAGCTCCGCCAACGCTTCGTCATCACGACCGACGGCATATACATGATGATCTTCTAGCAAGTAATCTTTTGCTAACTGCTTACCAATGCCCGACGTTGCCCCAGTAATGAGAATATGTAATTTTTCAGCAGAACCTGTCATTGTAGATATCCTTTTTGAGCATTCTTATAATATAGAATTGATAGTCTTTATCATTAGTTGTATTTTATTAAGCTATAAGCCATTTTATTTAACAAATCTAAATAATTATAGTGGTCGGCTACAGGTTTATTGTTGTGTCTTCGCAATCGTCTGAGTTTAAATTTAACATAAGCGTATATTTTGTCATCTTCATAAAAATGCTTTATCACAAGCAACGACACAATATTATGTTACTAGCGTCATACGACAGCTCAATATCAGCATGCTACAATGCAAAAACTAGCAATTGCGTTGTTTGCCGAGGCATCGCCAATAATTGAGTGATTGCCGTAGTACGGTAAGGTGACGCCATCTTTTTTCAAACTATCTGACATCTTGCCCTGATAGTAAGAAAAACGTTAGATAATTAATATCAGATTTCCACCAACCCCACCCTCATATAAAAAAGGATCTCTCATGAGCGAGTTGCAACTGTCTGACCGCGTCAACAACATCCAACCATCACCTACACTAGCCATTACAAATAAAGCAAAAGAGCTAAAAGCAGCTGGTAAAGATATTATTGGTTTGGGCGCTGGTGAGCCTGATTTTGATACCCCTGAACACATCAAAAAAGCAGCAATCGATGCCATCAATGATGGATTCACTAAATATACGGCTGTCGATGGTACGCCAGAGCTAAAAACAGCCATCATCGAAAAGTTTAAGCGCGACAACGACATCAGCTATGAGCCAAACGAAATCCTAGTATCGGTCGGTGGTAAACAGTCATTCTTTAACCTTGCCCAAGCCTTTATCAATCCTGGCGACGAAGTCATCATCCCAGCACCATATTGGGTCAGCTATCCTGATATGGTTATCATCGCAGAAGGCGTGCCAGTCATCGTCAAATGCCCAGCTGAGCAAAACTTCAAAATCACCCCTGAGCAGTTGGAAGAAGCCATCACTGACAAGACTAAATTGTTGGTATTGAATAGCCCATCCAACCCAACGGGTATGATTTATACGTTAGATGAGCTAAAGGCCATCGCTGAAGTATTGAAAAAGCATCCGCAAGTCTATGTAGCTTCAGACGATATGTACGAACACATCCGCTGGACAGGCGATAAGTTCTACAATATCTTAAACGCAGCACCTGAGCTAAAAGATCGTGCCATTATCTTGAACGGTGTGTCTAAAGCGTATGCGATGACAGGCTGGCGTATTGGCTATGCGGGCGGCCCTGCTAAGCTAATCGGCGCCATGAAAAAGGTACAGTCACAGTCTACATCATGCCCGACGTCGATCAGCCAAGTGGCTGCCGAAGTCGCTATCAGTGGTGATCAGAGCGTACTAGAGCCGATGGTAGCCGCTTTTGAAAAGCGCTGTGACCTAGTCGTAGATGGTTTAAATGCCATAAAAGGCATTACATGCCTGCGTCCTGACGGCGCATTTTATGTCTATCCAAATATCGTACCGCTCATCAAAGCGGCTGGCCTGTCGTCATGTACTGAATTCTCAGCATGGTTATTGGACAAAGTAGGCGTGGCAGTTGTACCTGGCGATGCATTCGGTCTTGGCGGCTATATGCGCATCTCGTACGCTACTGATGAAGCAACATTGAAAGACGCCCTATCACGTATCGAAAAAGCAGTGGCTGATTTAGACGTTGCTGAATAAATCGTAAAGAGCAACGAGTCTTACCGCTGCTCATAAAAAAGACGCCCTATATGCTCTATAGGGCGTCTTTTTTTGTGCGAGTCTTAAGCATAACTAGGAAAAACACACTATCTCATTATTAAAATGACAATTTTTACTAATTATGCAAAAAAAGGCTTGACGTATTTTTTAATACTGCTAGAATACGCCCCACTTAGCAAGAACTCGTTAGAGACTTCTAAGGCTCGTTGTAAGCGATTCAACACTTACAACCTATTCTCCAATAGCTCAGTTGGTAGAGCAACGGACTGTTAATCCGTGTGTCCCTGGTTCGAGCCCAGGTTGGAGAGCCACATTTTAGTAGTAAATTTTTTGAGTCAACTTTGATTCAATTATGGCATTTGCCAAAACCCTCATCAATTTGATGAGGGTTTTTTTATGCGTATCATTTAGGGTCTGTTGAACATTCAAATATTAGGACTGCTGATCGCTAAAATCGCATCAAACTAGGCGTAAACCGACGATAATGTCGAGGCCTTAGCTAGGTTTATAACAACGTTTGAGGTGATTTTAGTATCAGCCTTTCAGGGCAGGCCTATTTTTTGTCAATACATGGCGAAATTGTCTAACCTAGAACAACTAGGCGTCAAAAATTTCACTGCGTATTGTCTAAAAAATAGTCACTGCCAGTACCACATTTGAATGTTCAACAGACCCTAATATTGGTTATCTATTTTGCCATTTTGATAAACGCTAATGACTACTTTATCTCATACTTGATTATGACAATGATATTCAAAAGTAGATATCATTGTCACGATAGGATATTACTGTAGCAAGTTTTCTATTGACTAGCTTAGCTTGGCAACAGTGGTAACCAGAATACCAATGCTAACAATGTGACTAACAACACAGGCGGCGTGATTAGTAAACCAATCTTTATGTACTGTCCCCAGCTAATTTTGTAGTCCTTCTCTGCCAACACATGTAACCATAGTAAAGTTGCCAGACTACCAATCGGCGTAAACTTAGGGCCCAAATCATTGCCGATGACATTGGCATAAATCATTAGCTCTCGTGTTGCTGCAGGCACTTGTGCTTGGTCAATCGCAAGCGCGCCGACTAAGGTGGCTGGCATATTATTCATAACAGAAGCGACTATAGCAGACAAGAACCCAGTTCCAACGGTAGCAATGACTGCGCCTTGTTGTCCCAACCAGTTAAGTACTCGCGCCCCATAGGCAGTAAGCCCCGCATTGCCCAGACCATATACCACCAAATACATACCGATTGAGAATAGTACGATTTGCCAAGGCGCTTTGCGTACTACATCGCTCACAGAGACCACGGCACCACGCCCGCCTTGCCATAAGCGGCCAGCGATTACCATTAGCGCAACAGCAGCGATACCTGTGACCAGTGAAATAGGTAGTCCTAACGGCTCAGTCGCAAAGTAGGCGACCAGTAGCAAGCCTAATAGTGGAAAAGCAGCTCGAAATACCAATGGGTCGGTAATAGCAGACTCTGGAGCGCTTAGCTCGCTAGTCGAATAAGTTTTTGGAATATGACGTGCATAGACAAACCACAATACCAGTAGCGTCGCTAATACAGACACGATATTGACCGGCACCATTACCGCCGCATAACGACCGAAACCAATATCAAAATAATTGGCACTGACAATGTTGACTAAATTTGAGGTGACCAACGGCAGACTTGCCGTATCAGCAATAAAACCAGTCGCTATGATAAATGCTAACGCTGATGGTGGCGAAAATTTCAGACGTAGCAAGATAGCGATGACAATCGGGGTCAGTAGTAGCGCAGCACCATCATTGGCAAAAAAGGCAGAAATAAAGGCGCCCAATATGACAATCATCGGAAACAACAAGCGCCCTTGCCCATTGCCAAGGCGTGCCACGTGCAATGCGGCCCAGCCAAAAAACCCTGCCCGATCTAAGATAAGCGAGATGATAATCAGCGCTACAAAAGTAAAGGTCGCATCCCAGACAATATCCCAGACAATACCCACATCTGATAACTGCACGACACCAAGCGCTAACGCGACTAAAGCACCACCCATGGCGCTCCAGCCGATGCCCAATCCTTTAGGTTGCCAGATAACTAAGACTAAAGTGACCACAAAAATAGCAAATGCAAGCATTGTACAACCTTACTTGAGCTGATTTTATTCAGCCGAATTAATATAGGGAATTAGGTCGATTAAGGGTTAGATCGATTTTTGATTGACGCGGCTCGATAGTTCTTCAGCACTCTCAACGCGTTCTGAATAACGATCAGTAAGATAATCTGAACGTCCGCGTGTGAGCCAAGTAAACTTCACTAGCTCTTCACAGACATCAACAAGACGCAAATATAACGGAGACATATCCATGCGATTGTCGTCGTTGAACTCCAAAAATGCTTTGGGTATCGAAGATTGATTAGGGATAGTAATCATCCGCATCCAGCGCCCAAGAATACGCATCTGATTGACCGTATTAAAGCTCTGACTACCGCCGCTGACTTGCATCAATGCTAGGGTTTTACCTTGAGTTGGACGCACGCCACCTAGTGATAGCGGTATCCAGTCGATTTGCGCTTTCATGATACTGGTGATACTGCCGTGACGCTCTGGACTCACCCACAGCATGCCTTCTGACCACTGCGCCAGCTCCCGCAATTCTTGCACTTTGGGATGGTCTGAGTCTACATCGTCAGGCAACGGCAAGCCGGATGGATCAAACATTTTTACTTCACAACCATACCAACGTAGCAATCGGCTCGACTCTTCAGCAGCAAGCCTAGAAAATGAGCGAGCACGGACAGAACCGTATAGCACTAGTATTCTTGGTGGATGACGTGAGTCATTTGGCGCAACCAAAGACTCAATGTCGATAGGCTGAATATTATCTATATCAATATTGGGCAAATCGTCGACGCCATATTTTGGCGAAACAGTAGATTCAGTTTCCAATGCTTGGTCAACCTTAGTGTTTGTCATGAGTAATAACCTCACCGTCTTCTTTTGTAAATCTAGTTACTGGATTGGCTAGCAATTCAAACACTCGTTCTGAAGGACGGCATAGAGCAGCGCCTTTATCAGTCACTACGATAGGACGATTGATTAAAATGGGATGCGCAATCATGGCATCGATAATTTGATCGTCAGACAACTCAGGATTATCTAGACCAAGCTCATCATTAATAGCTTCTTTGCTTCTTAATAGCCCTCTAGGTGAAATCTGCATTTGTGCCAACAACTCAACTAAACAGTCGCGTGTTGGTGTATCTTTTAGGTATTCCACCACCTCTGGCTCTTCACCTGATGCTTTAATAATGGCAAGCGTATTACGAGATGTACCGCATTTAGGATTATGAAAGATTAATGGCTTCATAGTGTTTACACCTATTTTATGTATTTATTGAATTGACAATTGGTTTAATCATTAGTTTGCTCAGCAGACTTATTTACTCTACATCCGCTCAGACTATCCATGAGCGACGCACACAATTCTGGATGCCCTGCACAGCAATCTTGCAGCAGGAACTGAATGACATTATCCATATGTGATAGCGAAGCACGATAGATAATCTGTCGGCTATGACGCTGTGAGACCACCCATCCTGCCCTTGCCAGCACCGATAGATGGGCTGACATCGTGTTATGAGGGACAGAGAGCTGACGGGCGATTTCACCCGCAGGTAGGCCTTCAGGCTCATGGCTGACTAGCAGTTTGAAAGCCTTTAAACGAGTATCTTGAGAGAGCGCAGCAAAGCTTGCGGTAGCATTTTTTATTTCCATATGTCCAATAATACAGACATATGGAAATAATTCAATGTTTTTTGAACGATTTTGTCGCTTATTTTAAGTGTCAAAACTTAGTAGAAATGCGACGATAAATACATTTTCTAAGTAATTGATGCTAATACTTACCAACATAAGATTAATTACTACGTATGCTCAAGTAGCTATATTACATGTTCGCGTGAAGACAACGCTTAACAATTTCGAACCTGGTATTTTCTGACGGTTTAAGCTTACCATTTATCCAAAAATCATTATCTAATTTATCTGTGTGCTTTTGAGATCCTCCCCAGCGTGCTTCTTTAGAACCAAAATCCTTTAATTCAATTAACGTAAAGCCTTGCTTTTCCTCTTTGCTGAGTAGTGTTTCAGGAACCCAACCGTTAACCATAGTTGTATGACCTTGCTCAAAATCGATATCGAAATTTAACCAATATTGAGTTTCGTCGCCTGAATCTGATAATTTTTTTAATATAAAATCATGCTTGCACAAAGAAACAAAGCTATCTGTCGATTTTAAAAAATACCAAGTCAAATCTAGCAACTCCTGACAACGCTCAATGTTAGGCGATGGAGCATCATTATGTTCAATGTCATTTCTGATAAGCATTAACTGCTTTAACATATAAGGTCGAACTAAGCCCAAAGACTCTAAGTATTCTAGATATCCTTTTGGTGAATCAGATAAAGCAATTTTTTTGAGTGAATATACGTGCTCTATAAACTTTAGTCTTTGATTGAGACAGCGCTTTAAATTAGAAACAACACCTACTCAATCAAACTCATTTGCATTCCCTGTCAAAATTAAGTCAGCATGATTCCAAAGATCGTACGCTCTCAGATGATCCGCTTCGTTCGTATAACTATAGCTCTCTATTGTTGCAGACCAATCTAATACTGAATCGCATAGCCAAATATATTCTTTCTTCATATTTTATTACTCAATTTTTTTAACTGATCAACATCATTATATAGAAAATTAGAACAGACCAACCTTAAAGATAAACCTTGTAAAGTTGCCTCACCTAGCCTTTCAATTAAATTCTTACAGATAAAAAACCTAATGGTGAAAGTGAGCACTTCTTAACCTTCTCAACCTAAAGCCTTCTACGTTTGGCCTTATGTAAACAACAAGTTTAATATATGTTATTGTATATTGATGATACTTAGAAGTTCATGCTAGATTGAATACAAGCTTATGCAAAAGTAAAACTGGATTTGGCTGGTCGCTCTCGCTCTGTACTGCCAATAAACCTGATTAGAATAACTATTATGATTAAAACAACAATAAGGAAATAACCATGCTATTAGAGAAAATTAAGACACCTGGGCTTTCGCACCTATCCTATTTATTAGGCTCTGGTGGTCAAGCAGCAGTGATTGATCCGCGTCGTGACTGCGCGATATATGTAGAAAAAGCGCGCGCAGCAGGACTTGAGATTACTCATATTTTTGAAACACATCGTAATGAGGATTTGGTTTCTGGTGCACCTATCTTGGCCGCAATGACAGGAGCAACAGTTTTACATGGTCCTAACCCAGAACAACCTGTTGTCTACGCTGAGACCGCACGTAATGGTGATTGCTTTTCAATTGGCCAATTAGAAATCCGTGCCTTAGAAACGCCTGGTCATACCGATGATCACCTTGCTTATGCGCTGTTTGACACGGCGTATCCAGACAAGGCGGTTGGAGTCTTTACTGGTGATGCGCTCTTTGTAGGTGATGTCGGTCGTACTGACTTCTATCCTGATCGTCGCAGAGAAGTTTCAGGTCTACTTTATGACTCATTACAAGACATTTTAGCGCTTGGGGATCAGGCGATTATTTATCCAGCTCATGGTGCAGGCTCTGTCTGCGGATCAGGTATGGCGGAGCGAGAGTTTTCTACCGTCGGTCATGAAAGAATGAACAATCCACGCTTACAGATTACCGATCGTGAGACATTTATTGACTTCAAGACTAGCGAAAACCATTATCAGCCGCCCTACTTTAGATTGATGGAGCGCCTTAATATGGAAGGTGGTGAAGCGCCTCCAATCGTTATGCGACCGCGTAACCTTTCCCTTAAACAACTGCATGACTGCGATGCTGATCATCTCATCGATATTCGTGAACCAATGGCATATGCGTCAGGACACCTGCCCGGTTCTATGAGCTTACCTGTCAATATGCTACCTGCGTTTGCTGGATGGTTTATCGAGGAAGGACAAAGTTTGGCACTGATTGCCTCTGACGAAGAGCAACTTGCGACTGCGATGGAGCATCTGGTACGTATTGCTTTTGATAATATTGTCGGTGGCTATGTGGGTGTTGTCCCTGCTGCTGCCCAAGGTGAACAGATGCAGCGAACCCCTATGATCGATACGTCCGAAGTGGAAAATCGTCTTAATAATGCTCAAAATTGGACATTGCTCGATGTACGCGATATCGATGAGAGGAATGCCAATGCTATTGAAGGCTCACAGCATATCTATGTCGGTCACTTGAACGAGCGTTGGCGTGAGCTTGACCAAAGTCGCCACTATACCTTGATGTGCGCCAGTGGTGCTCGGGCAACGATAGCAGCAGGGTGGCTCGCTAGTCGAGGTTTTGATCACATTGATATCTATTTAGGGTCAATGGGTGCATGGCAAGCAACACATGACTAACCTGTTATCCGTAGCTAGAATCTATAATGAGCTAAAAAGCATCTAAATTTTTAGATAGTTAGTTTTAAGCAAAGCCACTTTAAAGTGCCGTATCTGAGATAAATGCGACGACCCTTCTTTTATTCAATATAAGGCTGATATAAAAGAAGGGTTATCCTTTTAGCTGTTCTTGGAATGATATGACTTAAGTGAATGTAAGTCATAATTCTAGGTTCTAACTCTTATTGCACTTTATTATTTGACTTATAACTCATAAAACATAGATATATAAAAAAACAGACACAAAAAAACCTCAAACAATCTAATGCTTGAGGCGAAACTTGCTTAAACTCGTAAGTTTAAATTCGTTTTAAATATGGCGCAGCGGACGGGACTCGAACCCGCGACCCCCGGCGTGACAGGCCGGTATTCTAACCAACTGAACTACCGCTGCTTAGGTCTCTTAGCTTGTTTAGCCACTTGCTAAGAAGTGGTGGGTGATGACGGATTCGAACCGCCGACATTCTGCGTGTAAGGCAGACGCTCTACCAACTGAGCTAATCACCCTTCGAATAATTGCTAGGCAATTTATTCAGCATCAACTGAGCTCTTTAGTTTGTCACTAAGCTCCGTTGCTGTGGGTGTGTATTATATAGATTTACAGTTGGGTGTCAAACAGTATTTACCACTTTTTTAGATATTTTTTCTATTTTCATTAGAATATCTAGCAAGCATTTGTTTTTATTGGTTTTATATTTTCATACAAAACCAATATTTTTTAGGTTTCATGCCTATTTGTTAGCCAGTGCTTGCTCGATATCATTTTTAATGGCTTCTGGCTTGGTCGTTGGTGCATAACGGTCAATAACCTGACCTTTTCTATCAACTAGGAACTTGGTGAAATTCCACTTAATACCATCTGTCAGTACACCACCCTCTTGTTCTTTGAGCCATTGATAGATAGGATGAGCATCTGCGCCATTGATATCAGTCTTCGCCATCATAGGAAAGCTGACGCCATAGTTCTTCTGGCAAAATGAACCAATCTCGTTATTGCTACCTGGGTCTTGGCTACCAAATTGGTTACAAGGAAAACCGACAACCACCAGTCCTTGATCTTTATACTGTTGATATAGCGACTCTAAGCCTTCGAACTGCGGCGTAAATCCACATTTACTTGCGGTATTGACGATTAATAATACTTTATCTTGGTAATCTGAAAATGCTTGTGAGCTACCATCCATGCGCTCAGCGGTAAAATCATAAATTGTACTCATCATTTATTCCTAAATTGAGGTTTTTATTGTTCTAAGTGTTTATGCAAAATTTATTTTTCTATCATACATATAATAAAACTATTGAAAAGGAAGCACCCTGTACTTCCCTTCTACATTTCTAATATTACTTAACCTACTACTTCTCAGACTTATCTAAATCAATAGATACTGAGTTGATGCAATAGCGCATGCCTGTAGTCTCTTTTGGTCCATCAGGGAATACGTGACCCAAGTGTGCGCCACAGTTACTACAGGTGACTTCTGTGCGCGTCATACCTAGAGAGTTGTCTTCATGCTCTTCAATGGCGCTGTTATCAATGCCTTGATCAAAACTTGGCCAGCCACAGCTCGCATCAAATTTATTACTTGAGTCAAATAAGCTTGCACCGCAGCCTTTACAGCGGTAGACGCCATCATCAGTCGCATCATTGTAGACACCTGTGAACGGACGCTCAGTGCCCTTCTCACGCATAATATGATACTCATCGGCGCTTAAACGCTCTTTCCAGTCAGCTTCAGTCAACTGGCTAATTTCTTCTTTGCTTAGTTGATTGTCTTGCATAATTTATCCTTATTCGAGTATTTATTATCTAATCTCGATTACTGTTTTATCGCCATATGATTATGAAAACGACGTGCTCTATCTGTTGGTTATCAATGCACTATTCAAGGTACATGTAAGAAAAATGCTAACTATATAAAGAGAGAAATAGCGCGGCTGAAAATATTAAC
>NZ_JBQSVM010000018.1:0-63153 GCF_052376235.1 Psychrobacter sp. AOP7-A1-24
TGTGACTAGCATGCAACTCTCTTAAGTCTGTTAATTTAATACTACTGTCAACCGACACACCTATATTAGTAAGGTCATCAATCATCTTGCGCTTGTCTTGACGTGACTTGCGTTGGCGTTCTGCTGCTGTCATTGTCACATCAATATTGGCGTGACCTTGTGTGACATCGCTTGTGACATGCGTGTGACTTGGTGTGACAGCTTGCGTGACATTAGTGTGACTGTTTTTGAATTTGTAGTTTTTAATCTCTCTATCAATACGATGGTGGTGATGACGCTTACCACGTTTGACAAAAAACTCATCAAGCACATATTCCAATGAAGCGCGATATTCAGCACTGGTACATAGCAGACGACGTGCCAGTCTATCTATATCTGATGTATCGATGGCTTGCTCGCTGTGGTAGTACATATCTATCAAGTCACGATAGATAGCACGCTCAGGCAATGATAAGTGACGTGCTGAGTTGTTGAAGTCAGCAGGGTTAAACATATAAAAATGCATTACGCCACTCCTTCACTAATCAAACGCTCAACGATCCATGCTTCACCGCGCTTGGTGAACATAGCTTGTGAGAAACCTTGGTCAGTCTGTTTGACTTCGCCCAGTCCTTTATCGATAAACCATTGCTGGAATACACGTGAGCGCTTCACGGCCTTGTTATAAACACCAAGCTCGTCAAGTATCTTATTCATAGCAACAGCTGATAGGCGAACCTTTTGAGCAACTTGTGTGGCATTAAGCAAGCCAGCACGCTCAACTACATTGTCATAATGATTAATCTTAGGCAGAGCTATAGTTAATTGTGCTTGTACAACCTGCTTTGCTTCTAGTTCATCAGCCCAAGCGCGTGCCGCTGTTACTGGATTGGTAAAATCAGGCATCGTTACTACTGGAGAATTAGATTGTGCACGACGCTCTAACTCAACCCATCTGCGATTAATACGGAAACGTAGTGGACGACTATAGCCACTCACCAAATCAAGGCATTGCACTTCTGTCAGCTCGTACTGGCGATAACGCTGTCCATTCTGTTCGTTGTAATAATAGGTCTCCCCAATTTTGGGGAGACCCTCAGATTCATAATCTTTATTAACCAATTCGATATCACGGCAGACATGCTCATGACGTTTATCGCAAAGCTCTGCAATTTCACGGCTAGACATGCGTTTATCGTTATTTGCTTGCATCAATTGAATATTCATTGTAAGATTCCTTCATCAAATGTTTGTATTACAGAAACACCTAAAGCCCATCAATGTCCGTTGATGGGCTTTTTGCTTGTTCGGCTCTTAGGTAATCAATCGCTTCTAGCTTGTCACCCAAATCAATTATCTGTTGATTGCGCTCGATGCATTCAAACTCACGTTTGATATCTGCATCATTGCCAGCGACTTCTACTCTCGCTCTTAAACGGCAGATTTTGCACTTGTCGTTACACATGATCAGC
Organism: Psychrobacter sp. AOP7-A1-24; assembly: GCF_052376235.1. Taxonomy (NCBI): domain Bacteria; kingdom Pseudomonadati; phylum Pseudomonadota; class Gammaproteobacteria; order Moraxellales; family Moraxellaceae; genus Psychrobacter; species Psychrobacter sp. AOP7-A1-24. The sequence continues at coordinate 1,452 of NZ_JBQSVM010000018.1, forward strand.
CCCACAATGCTTTGCGATTTGAACGCTCAATGTGCGAAACGTTACGATGGCGTTCTGAATAGCCGTTTGAATTGCGTCATGCTCATTACAATCGATACGACCGTCTTCTAATGCTTTGTGCATCTCAGACATAATGTCGCCCTGGCATGCTGACGTAGATAATGCTGTCATGAGTATGCTTGCCTGCGTCGCCTCGCCATCAACCTGATAAAACACACCGCCAAGACGCTGGGCCATGGCTTGGATGATAGCCGTGTCGTTGGTGTACTCCATGATGGTCAAAGCTTCGTCTAAGCGCAGATGATGACTATCAGTGTTTGGATTAACCTTGTTATTTAGTACTGTGCTCGACATACCCATGCGTGCGGCAATGGCTGTTGAGCCGCCATGCTTTGGGTTATGTACTGTGCTGTGTGCTGCGTCTATTACGTCCATCGTGTCCTACCTATTTATAAAAACGTTTTGTTGGTGGCTGGCGGGTTGTATTATCTAATCAACTGTTTCAAGTTCGGCTAATGCAGGGCAAAGATCCACGGCTTTAAATTCGCCATTGGTTAGACGCTCTGCCTTTAATGCCAAAGCGGCTGACATATTGGCTTTGCCTTGAACCCATTTCCATACACCAGGCTGACTACAGCCTAGTGCTTTAGCCGTCTTATGCTGATTCCCGAAATAGCTAACTAAGGCTTCATAAGGGTTGTTAGGTTTCATTTTTATTACCTTGGGTATATTTATACCCCAATAATATAACTTTAGTTATTATAAATCAATAACTTTAGGTATTTTACATTGATAACCTAGGTTATTAGAATGATTGCAATAACTGGAGAATAGTAATGAGCACATTAGCGGAGAGGGTTAAGCTGGCTAGAGATAGGCTGAATCTGTCGCAACAAGATGTTGCAGATGCCACAGGCATGTCTCAGCCAAGTTATTACAAGATAGAAAAAGGACTAACTAAGCGGACTACATACATCAACGAACTAGCCAAGGTTTTTGAGGTGAATGTTGATTGGTTAGCAAATGGTAGCGGAGAAATGCTTTCTGGCGCAGCCAATAAGGCCAAAGATACCAAGAGCACTGGTAACGAGGCTGTAACTAATTCTAAGATAGAGCTTGCGAGAATATTGGAAGCAGGATCTGTATCTACAGATGATTCTGATGACGATATGGTATCAATCCCTATTTATGATCTTTATTTTTGCTGCGGCGATGGCAATGGTTCTTGTGAGTTCGAGAACATCAAGGGTTACAGAAAGCTACCACCTTCTTTTTTTAAAGATAGAAATATTAGACCGGAGGACTTTAAATTAATTTGTGCTATCAACGACAGCAATTACCCTTACATCAAAGATGGTGATGAGGTTGGTATTGTAATAACCGATAGAGAGGTAAAGGACGGCGAGTATTACGCAATCTTATTGGATGGTGATCGCATGATAAAGCAAATCTTCAGGGAGGCTGGAGGCTCTTATAGACTGAGCAGCTTCAACAAGGCTTACCCAGACAAAGTGGTTACTCCTGAGCATAATGAAAGCTTGATTATTGCAGGCCGACAAGTTTATAGAGCAGGATAAAAATTATGGATAACAGTAAATTACCGATAAACCAGTTAATAGCTAAAATTAATGAAGCGGCAGAAAATGACGAAGCGCTAAACTTAACTGTTGATGAAGTAAAATTAGCAGCTAAAGAATTTGGCGGTCTGGTCATGATTCCAGTTTATAGTATGGATAATTTTCCAATTAAGCGTCGCAATCGTAATGAAGATGCTGATGTGGGTAAAGAATAACTAGGGTTTTTATTAATAAAGGGATTTTACAGATGACAGACTGGCATTTTGGCTATCAGTTCAACACCCCAATTGTGGGTGAATCGAACTATCAAAAAGCTTTAACAAAGAGCTATAAAGATCCCAATGCTTTTGTAAAGGGCGAGTCTGCTTTTGTTGATGTAAATTTAGTTTACGAACCAAACAATCCTTACGATAAGAATGCAGTAGCTGTTGTTTCTACTCACGGAACATTAGGCTATCTATCTAAGCAGGATACTATTCGCTATCGTCATTTATGCGAAGGCGAACGAGAAACTTTGTCTGTAAGATGCAAGATATATAGAGGCAGTAAAGGCCTCTATGGCTCGTGGGTTGATTTGGATCTAGAGGATTTAGCTGAATCACCACAAAGCTTAAGAAAATACAAAGATGCAGCGAGCCAGCCTACACCACCTTCCCTTCCAGAAAGCCCTAAACAAAAAATATCAATAACAACGATTGTCGTAGGCGCACTAATATTGTTTTTTGTTTTCTTAATAGTCTTCTAAAGCTAAGAGTTGGCGAATACTAAATAGGCGTCAGCGTCAGCACGCTTGAGACTGGCGATAAAATGAGGTGAAATTATGGTTTTATACTCTATAACTTATGATCTTGTTAAAAATAGAGATTACGAACGCTTGTATAAGGCGATCATCAGTTTATCTAATAACACTTATACGAAAACTACTGAGTCTCAATGGATCGTACAATCTGATAAGACTGCTACGCAAATATTAGAGTTTTTGAGGAAGCACGTAGATAGCGATGACATTATATTCGTCATCAAAGTGGATAGAAGTTCATGGGCGTCAGTGAATATGAATAAGACCGCCTCTAATTGGCTAAATAGTTAAAAAACAACCGCGTTCATTAGAAATTACTAAGAGCCGCCCTATATGGGCGGTTTTTTGTGTCTGAAATTCCAATCTAACAATTACTTACAGTTTATTACGACCGTAAAAATCCCAAAGTAATAAATATTTTCAGTATTTATTACTTTGGTTATTGAAAGTAATTATAACTATGGTTATAATTGATGCATCACAACGACGCAGAGTAACTGTTATGAACTCAATCAAAGACTTTCTAGCCAGCATCGGCATCCTTGCACTACTAATCCTTGGTATGACGGCAGCAACGGCTGGCGTGCAACACATCAATGACGCATTTAATCGCTCACAAGCGGGTCAGGACGCGATGATTGCGGAACATAAGGCCTATCTAGCCAGCGATGATGACAACTATGTCACTGACCCGATGAATGGCTTTGATGCTGAGGCTTATGAAGCGTCTGAGCAGGCAAAAGCAGCGCGTCACGCTAATCTTTTTATATCTAATGCTTATGGGAGAGAGTGATGACGACTTATCACATGAAGCAATCGATAGCAGGATGCCTTCGTAATAACCGTGTCGGTACCATCGATTTTTTAGAAGATGAAAACGGCAAACCTCTATCTGACGCTGAAGCAAGAATTGAATTAAACAAGCTGTTAGAAGCAGGTCACACCGTTATGCCAGTTGGTGACGACTGCGAAGGTTTTGACGTATTTGGTGGTGGTTGCCCTGGTCATGAGCCACTAACGGGTGGTGACTTATGTAAGGCGATATTGAAAAACCAAGTTTACCAGCCTTGTTTTGTTTCTGATGTTTCTGAGTCTCATGCTATCGAGCGCAAGCAAACAGCAATGATAGATAAAACTTATTCAGGAATAAAATTTACTTTTAGAAGCGGGTGCAATGGATGGGCTTACGTTGTCCCAATCAGTAATATGGGCAAAATATTAACAGCTAAGGAAGCAGGGCTATGAGCAAGTTAAATTTCGCAGAATTGGCGAGCAATCTTAAGACGCAAGATAACCTCGCTACTCAACACCCTTTGTATTGCGTCTACTCCAAGCGTTCTATTTACATAGAAGATGGTTATGGCGGCATGGAAACAAAAGACGTTTGGGTTGATGCTGATGATTACTCGGAAGTAGAGGGTGACGGGTTATCAGAGGCGCTATCTGTAATTTCAGAAGGGTATGACTCAGTAGAAGTTACTGTTGATGACTATAAGCGCCAGTATCACCGAAAAACTGTAGGAGTAATTCCTCAGTTTGAAACCGCCTGTCTCACTCGTGCTGGTGCAGATGCTTACCTTGAAGCCAATGGTCACAACTTAAACCAGCCATACATTCACGTACATTCACTAAATCGCAATGATGAAATGATCGGTTTGCGTGAGCACGTAATCGATACATTTTAAGAGGAGGTGACCATGAAAAGCTCTTTTGAGAATGCAGTAACGATGCCAAGCGGCGTTGTTTATAAATGGGATGCTAGTAGGACCAAGCGCGGATTGTTTGGTAGCAAGCATGACAAGACGATATGGCTAAAGCGTTTTAACTCGAAGTATAACGTTGAAAGTCTATTGATGGTTTTAACTGAAACGAATGTATTTATCTCGCTTTATATCAACGGCGTAGATGCGACCGGAATACTTCATCCGACTGGTGAACAACTATCAAAGCTATTAGGTAATGAGTTATCGCTTGAAGAAACTTTTGAGTATTGCCGCAAGACGTTCTGCCCTGACCTGACCTATCGGCCGTTAATACCAAGCCAAAAAATAAACCGGCAATCATGGCTCAGCCTGATTTGTTTGAAATAGCTTAAGGATTGAGATATGGCTGATGATATCGACCTAGCAAGCGAACGCATAGATGCTGAGATGAAAGCTCGCCTGCGCGTAATGCCAACGTTTGACATTGCATCATTAATCGAATGCCAAGAATGTGGCGAAGAAATACCAAGTAAGCGACGTGCCATTGGTGGTGTTAAGCGCTGCTTTGATTGCCAAAATAACTTTGAAGGACGGAGATAGTTATGGACCTAATCGAATTAAAAACAGCCTATCTAAAAGCTATGTTGTGTGCCGCTGCCAAAGAAGACGTTAGATATTACTTGGAAGGTGTGTACTTCGTCGGCGGTGACAACAAAGTGTTGGCCTACTCTACTGATGGTCGTCAACTACTACGCTGGATTGTGAGTGAAGACTATCAAGGCGATGACTTCTCTTACATCCTTAATCGTCGCTGCATCAAAGATGCTATCAAGACCAAGTACCACATTCATTTAGAAGCCTCAACTGGCGACCTTGTTTGCGCTAAAGACGAAGACTTCAGAAAATTTAAAGGCTTGATTGATGGTAAATATCCAGACGTTAAGCGTGTTGTTTCAGGCTACGTTGACAATATCAATTCAGAGAAGGACGAAAATATATTGATCAATGCCAGCTACTTAAAGAGCTTAAGCAAGATAGGTAAAACCGTCGGAAAACATTACAAGCTCAAAGATGTGCCAATACGTCTCTACAGCTCAAAACCATTGAATCATATTACTAATATATTTACATTCAACGGTAACAAAAACCTTATGTATATCGTTACCAGTTGCCAATCTGCAGGCACTACAGATGAAGAACATCATGCGGTTCTGCTTGATGAACACCCAATCCCAAAAAATGAAACTCAGCAATGGATTGACGAAGGTTTTGGAGCGATATGCAGCGTCAGCAATAAATCTCCAGATGACGCCAAAGGCTTTGCTGAATTTGCTATAAATCGAAAAGTTATTGTTGATTATGACGACGATGGCTATATGGACTCAACAGGCAAAATTTGGCGGTTTGTTTATTTCATTGACGCTGTTGAGCCGAACTCACACTTTAAACAAGGAGTAAGTCATGGATAACGACACCTTAAACATGCTCCATCAGATGGGTCTAACCCCACTCGACTGGGTAGATGCCAAGCAGTTTGCCGAGCTAACTGGCATTGCAGAACAGAAACTTACTCACCGTAAGCAACACTGGCCAGAAAACGTTGTTTGGACGCGAGAAAGTAATAATATATATTACTCAATAAGAGGATATAACAAGTGGATGACACAGCAAGCAGACATACGTTACCGCAAGGCGTGCGGCTTAGATCGGGACGCATTCAGATCTACTTTAGCAGAGACGGTAAGTCCTATCACGTCACGCTCCCGCACCCAGTCACTGCGGAAGGCATCAAAGCAGCTGCTAAAATTAGACGCGACCTAATTACCAAAGCGGAATGGGGTGTGCTCACAGAGGCAGACCTCGCCAGCGCAAAAGGTGAGATAGTTAATGATGATAGCGTTATCGTTGGTGATGGCGCTTTATTCCAAGAAATCGCCCAAAAGTATCTAAAGCACTGTGAAGCCAATACAGACTCCAAAAAAGACTACGTGAGTGCATTGAACAAGCACTGGATGCCTGAAATGGCACTGATACCCATTCACGAAATAACGTCTGACCTAATACGTGACATCATCTCTGACATTAACTTCAAGTCTGACAAGACCTTTAATAATTGCCTGGTACCACTGCGCGGCGTATTTGATAAAGCCATTGAGCTGCGATTAATCACGCCTGCAGAAAACCCCATGGCCATGATTAAGAATAAAAAGGTACAGTCAGGACTACCCGACCCATTTACCCGCGCTGAAATGGATGCGCTACTAAATTGGCTAGATAAGAATTTGATTGATAAAGACCACTTCTATTACTGGTATTTCGAAGTAGCATTTTGGACGGGCTGTCGCCCAAGTGAGCTTTACGCTTTGAGATGGAAGGATATAGACTGGTTTAATGGCTCAGTGATTATTAATAAGAGTCGTGTGCGTGGTGTTGAGAAGCAAGTAACCAAGACTCATACCGCGCGTGAAGTCTATCTGAATGACCGCTCGAAGCGTGCATTTGAAGCACTGGATGCTATGAAGCTGAGTGATGACTATGTGATGATATGCCCAGAAACAAGTGAGCCTTTCTACAATGAAAAACCTGCCCGCATGAGATTGATTGAAGCAATGAAGTCTACGAGGGTGAGACATCGTCCAGCATATAATGCCAGGCACACCTATGCCACAATGCTGCTCATGTCAGACGTGAACCCAGTATTTGTCGCCAACCAATTGGGCCATAGCTTACAGATGCTCATTAAGCGATATGGTCGTTGGCTGCATGGCGATCAGAACAAGCTTGAGATATCAAAGCTCACAACTAACTGAATAACCTGTCATAGATTATAAGCAGTCATCAACATTGCCCTAATCCTACTAATAAGTTAAAGTTAATGAATATTTTTTTCTGGGTTATCACGAAAAGCTAACAACTATCGGTATAATTCGTATAAAAGGAATTCACACTTGAAAAAAGTAATACTAGCCACTGCACTATCTATATTCGCACTTTCAACTAACGCTGCACTTAAGACAGTAGATAATCCGTTCCAAAGCAATACAGTTTTAAAAGAGTCTGTCGAAGTTGATCACCCACTATTTGCCAAAGGTGCTGGCGGTTCGCAATGTAAAGGCTTACCTAGTACTTGCGGCCAAATGGCTAACTGTGAGCAGGCTAAGCAAGCTCTGAAGTGTGGCAACACTCGATTAGATCGAGATAAGGACGGAGTACCATGCGAATCAATATGCCCAGGTGGTTAATTGGTGCCGTCTTACTTTCGACCGTAACTGCCTGTACCCCTTCCCAAGATAGAAGTTACGCTAGTAAGTTCGTTTCTGGTAATACTGTGGTACATGAAATGTTTTGGGGAGCCGATCATAAGACGCCCTACCCTTTCACCACGTCAGGCGAGATATTGTGTGTCTATTATCCTGATTTTGGTATTGAGGTGTATTTTGAACCTGCAGGCTACAGTAAAGACTCATCTATCGGTACGCCGCTCAATAAGGCCGCTGCTAAGGCTCTGAAGCGTGATGGTATGAAGCCGAATGTGCCATATAGTATTAAGAAAGGTGCTGACTTGAGTGAGGCTGTAGAGGTTGGGCTGCGGGTGTGTGATGAGCAGATGGATAAGACTGAGGGTATGTAAGGCGTTGGATTGGGATTGATACAAGGATGGAGTTATGAGTAAAGCGTTATTAACGGCCTTATTGATTTTACCATTGGCAGCTAACGCTGTTGACTGGGTTGATTTAGGCAAGACTGCTGACAAAGAAGTTCAGAGTTTCTTGGATTATGATTCTGTTAAAAGACAGAATATTACGGTCTATGGAGGCGCTAGTAGTTTTAGAGGCGCAAAAGAAAAACCAAAATATATTTCAGCTATATTTCAATCAACATACATCAACAGGAACCCATTAAGAAAGAAAGGCTTTTACTATTCAAAAGAACAATGGTTTATATCATGTGAAGACCAAAATTATTTTGTTAAGGCTCGTATAGTTTATGGGTTTAAGGATGAGGTAATGGAAAGCTGGAAATCACCTAAAGGAACGCTATCAGAGTCTGACTTCTCTTATGCGTTTCCTGAAACCCTGGCTGGTAATAACGTCGAAACAGCTTGTGGTGCAATAGTACTGAAAGAGTTAGACAGCACTGAGAACTATGAAGATTACCTTCAAAAATACATTTATGATGATTAGATACTAATGCTAATGTGCCCTATAGCATTAAGAAAGGTGCTGATTTGAGTGAGGCTATAGAGGTTGGGTTGAAAGTGTGTGGTGATGAGATTCAAAGTAATTTTTAAAACAGTTAGGTATAAAGCCTAGAAAGAAATAATAAAGTTCATACTCAAATATCTACACAAGATAAGTAGATTTCACAACATAGAGATTGATATGATTTGGAATATTCACGGTGTTATGTACCCAGTTGCACCAAACGAACTTGGCCATAGTGAAAATCGCTCTCCATACAATATTAGTATGTCTGATTTCATAAATATTTTTGCAACTTCTCAAGAAAGGATTGAGATATTAAAAGGTTTATTGGCTTATAGAGCGGTTCTATACAGTGTTGACGTAACATGTGGATTCCAATGGATCAATGGTAGTTTTACTGAAAATGTAGAGGTATTGCGAGGAAGGCCACCTAGTGATGTAGATGTCGTGACTTTTGCAAATATGCTAGATACAATTCCGGACTATAATAACTGGGCTATGAAAAATCACTTATTATTTAGTTCTTCAGATATGAAAGCTGCATATAAAGTAGATTGTTATTGGGTTGATCTAGACTTAGGGTTTAATGCACATACTGTAGAACGTTGTACGTACTGGTATAGCATGTGGTCACATCAGAAAGTAACCGACTTATGGAAAGGGTTCTTCTGTATTGCACTTTCACCATCAGAAGATTTGCTTGCACAAAATATGTTGTTAGAGATAAATATTGAGAAAGATAATGCATAATTATGATTATCAAAAGCTACTAGCTGAAAAAAATACCCTGGAAAGGTTAATTGCCAATATTCCAGAGAGAGCTATTGTAGATAGAATGAGCTTGCAATCACGCATAGATAATGTAAAACAAAAAATCGACGCTGTTAATATTAAATTAATTTCTAAGAAAGCTATAGTTACGTTTCGTGGCAAACCGGTTGATGAGAGCCATGGCATTACTGCTGAATTTTCAGGAAAAGCGATCAATGGTCTAAATGAAATGGTAGCTAGTGTTGTTGCTAGCTTAAATAATAATTTGAAATTTATGGGGCCTATACCGAATCGAGAACAACATCAGCTTATGATTACTGGCACCGCTGTTGGTTCTTTCGGCTTTGAGTTCGAACTACCTGAACCAAAATACGATATCTTTGCAGAAAAAAATGGCACCGAAACAGCTTTATCAGATATTTATACATTACTTAAAGAAACAACTGATAGCGTAAATGATGACATTAGTGAAATTGTGTCTAAACTGCATCCAAGAGCAATTAAGAAAATATCAGAATTCTTAATTATCTTACAGAAAAGTGAGGCTTTATTTGCTCTGCAGCATAATGAAAAAGTATTCAGGGTAGAAACCTCAGCTCAGCTAGACACTATTATTAATCGCCTTAATAATGCAGATATTGAGGAAAGAGAAGAGGTTTATACAGGAGAGTTTTTAGGCGTTTTACCGAAATCAAGAACCTTTGAGTTTGTCGAACACTCAAGTAAAGATGTAATTAAAGGTAAGATTGACGCATCTGTACTAGATCCTGAAACTATCAACTTAGATTACTTGCATAAACCTATAAGTGTCACTTTCAGCGTTCTTCAAAATGGACAAACTAAACCTAAATATACGCTTTTAAAGCTATCAGACATAAACATCTAATTAAAGTAAACTTAAACCAGAAACCCACCTCACAGTGGGTTTTTTATTACTTAGTCAATAATCTTTTGACTTAATAGTAAACTTGGAATCACCGTTCAATTAAAGATAGTGCATCGTCTTGCCAGCCAATGATGTCAAAATGATGTCATAAAAAAAGCCAGCCACCTAAGTGACTGACTTCTTTAATAAAATTTGGTGGAGATGGCGGGAGTTGAACCCGCGTCCGCCAGCATTACGCTCATGAATCTACATGTTTAGTTTCTGTCTTTAATTTTAGTCCTCACCGATCCGACAGTCAGGATGGATTGGACGATTCTCTACTTTTGAACCCAAGCGATTGAGACAATCCCTTGTGGCGAACCTATATGCGGACGCTTCAACTGGGCTAACCAACTATAGGTAATCGGCAGCGCAGTAAGCAGGGTTTAAGCTGCTAGAGCGTAAGTTTCGTCGTTTGCGACTATAACAATATATGTTTTATTAACGAGAGGACATACACTCTCGACATGCATCATTGAGTTTCATCACCAGCGTCGAAGCCAGAACATCCCCAATAAGACTGGCTATTATATAGGAGATACTGGTTAGGTTTCAACCTATAAGTAGTCTGCATTACATTACGTTACAGCTTGATAGATTAAGCCAAAACAGTATTTAACCATTTGCCAATATTTTGAATTTGTGGCATACAGACTTGATGTGCCATCGGATACGTATTGTAGGACACATTATAATCTTTTGCTGATAATAACTGCTGCGCTTGCTCACCTAAAATGACGGGCACAACTGGATCATGAGTGCCATGCTCAATCAAAATCGGCATCTCTTTATTGGCAGCGCTATACTCAATATTGTCATTGGTTGCTAAGTAGGTAGAGAGCGTCATCAAGCCCGCCAAACGCTCTGGATAGCCAAGTGCTACATGGTAGGCGACTGCCCCACCCTGCGAAAATCCTGCAATGGCGATATGCTCTGGTAGCACGCCGCGCTCAATCTCACGGCTAATCAAATCATGTATTTGCTGAGAAGACTCTTCAATTTGAGCCACATCTACTTTACGCTCAAGACTCATCTCTATGATGTCGTACCATGCTGGCATCACCATGCCGCCATTTACTGTGACTGGACGTTTAGGTGCATGCGGGAAAATAAAACGTACTGCCATATCATCCGCCAGTCCAAGCTGCGGTACAACTGGCTCGAAGTCATGACCACTAGCACCTAAACCATGCAGCCAAATCACCGCGCGATCTATCTTTTTTTGAGAGGGATTGTGCTCAACGACGACTGCATCTAAATAGTTACTCATAGTTATCCTTAATAGTTGATGAGATATGCTTTAAGCATTTGTGTGTTTTTTGCCAAAATAAAGTGTGTGTCATTATATGGTCAATATCATCTGTTAGTTTGAGAGCGTGGTCAATAGCGAGGTACTAAACGAATAATAGTAAAAAGATGCGTTTTATGACTAATGGTTTCGCTACTATCAAATTCAAATAAAGTCATTTGTCTATTAATTATCGCTTTTACTACAGTTGTATCTGTATTAATGCTAAATTCTTACAAGGCCAATTTCTTACAAGGCTGAGCTCTTACAACAATATCACGACCTTTAGCTTCTTTTAGCAAGTAGCAACCAACACTCAAATATCAATCTTTTAATTCCTATCAATATATCCGATGGAATTTTTTATAATTTTGCAGGAACATTTTACATGACAACTTCTAACAAATCAGTGCTTGGGCTGAGTAAGCAGACACTGACTAAGATTAATATCGCCTTGCCTCTAACCCTTATCAGTTCATTATTGATAGTAGGCTGCTCTACCGATAGCCGCTCAATGCCCACATCAACAGCGCAACCTCAATCACAGCTACAATCGTCTTCACCTGTTGCATATACCTATGGAATGCGTCCATTTTATCTGATAAATGATATGGACGAGGGGCCATTAAAAGAAGAGCTACAGGCATGCAAAGGACAATTGCCAAGTAAGACAGATTTCTCTATTGCGCATCGAGGTGCGCCATTACAGCTGCCTGAACATACCTATGACAGCTACGTGGCTTCGGCACAAATGGGTGCTGGTATCTTGGAATGTGATGTCGCTTTTACCAATGACGGTGAGCTTGTCTGTCGTCATGCCCAAAACGATTTGCACACCACGACTAATATTTTGACCACGCCGCTGGCCAACCAATGTACCGTACCGCCTATATTAGATGCTACAGGCAAACTTACTAATGCCGATAGTATCGAATGTCGCACCTCAGATATCAGTGCCGCTCAGTTTAAAACATTGACAGGTAAGATGGATGCTGGCAATAAAGAAGCAACCAGTATTAGTGAGTATATGGATGCAACCGCGCCTTGGCGAACAGATTTGTACTCGCAAAATGGCGAAGTAATGACGTTAAAAGAGCATATCGCGTTGGCGCGCCAGCTAGGCATGAAACACACACCTGAACTAAAAGTACCTGCAGTGACCATGCCGTTTAATGGCTATCGTTTGGACGATTATCGTCAACAGCTGATAGATACCTACAAGGCAGCAGGTGTACCTGCAAGCGATGTATTTGCACAATCATTTAATATAGAAGATCTAGATTACTGGATTAAAAACGAGCCAGCTTATGGATCCAATGCCGTTTATCTGATCGACGATAGCAATGAGACTGCTAAGGATAAAACGTTTGATAAAGATGACGCAACCACTTGGAAGCACTCATTGGCTGATATCAAAGCACGCGGCATCAACACCATTGCACCAGCACTTTGGTTATTAGTCACCACTGATGGTAAAGGAAATATGCAGCCATCAGAATACGCAAAACAAGCCAAAGTCAATGATCTAAAAATTATTACTTGGTCGATAGAGCGTTCAGAGCCATTAACCGATGGTGGTGATTGGTACTATAGCGGCCTTAGCGATGCTATCAACAATGATGGTGATATGATGAATTATATTGACGTACTAGCGCAAGACGTTGGTGTCCAAGGCATTTTTTCAGACTGGCCTGCTACGGTGAGCTACTACGCCAACTGCAAAGGTCTTAAATAGTTTTTGCTTAGTCTATTAGTAGACAATCACGCTTAATTCTTGTTACCAAGGCCAGCTTATTCATTGAGCTGGTCTTTTTATTGAATGTATTAACACGACTGCATCGTAAATTGCCTACTTAGCACCCTGCTTTTCCATTAACTTTTCACACCATTTAACTCGTGGCAGCGAGAGCAACCCGCTCTTTTGTGCTACGATAATTTACTAAGCTTATAAGACGATGTAGAGACTATGATCCATATTTTACTGGTAGAAGATGATCCTGCGATCGCAATGTCGCTCAAGGTCACTTGCAAGCGCGAAGGGTGGCAGATAACTTGGTTGGATAATGCCAGTAGTGTGCTACCCATGCTGCATAGTCCTGAGGCACAAGATTTATCGGCGATCATTATAGATGTCGGTCTACCAGATGGTGACGGTTTGAGCCTATGCCAGCAAATACGCCACACACCTGATATCGACGGCTTAAAAGATTTACCTATTGTGTTTTTGACCGCGCGTAGCGATGAGGTCGATCGTATTTTGGGGTTAGAAATGGGTGGTGATGATTATTGTGCAAAACCCTTTAGTCCACGCGAACTTGTCGCCCGTCTAAAAGACATTTGGCGACGTGAACAGCTGATTCAACAGTCAGGAATTCATACCAACCACTCAGATGACATTGAAAGTATGTCCTCGAACAATATGTCAGAGCAAGCATCAACGTTCGAAAACCAATCTGGCACTTGGCATTATCAACCGCTGAACTATTCGTTAACGTGGCAAGCGCAAAAGCTTGAGCTGAGCAATACAGAACGCAAAATCTTGCTGGCATTATTACAAGCACCTTATCAAGTCTTTAGCCGCGAACAACTGCTTAACGCCGTCAGTGACTATCCCGATCATCGTCTGGCTCGAACGATAGACAGTCATATCAAATCAATTCGTAAACAGCTTGCTACGGTAGATTCAACTATTGATGTTATCCATACACATCGTGGACTGGGTTATGCATTATGTCCTGCTTGATAACGGCCGCTAGTTTATGAACAATAAAGCCAATAACTCCGATTATGCTGCTGATAACGACCAAAGCAATTGGTATGCCAAACTGCACCCCATTGGTACTGCTCAGCAAGCCCCTAAACGCAAACGACTGCTCAATTTAAGTATATTTTTTAGAATTTGGCTTGCAGTTGCGTTAGTGCTCGTCATATGTGGCGTGGTGGTATTTACTCAGTTGTTTGGCTACGTCAAACCAACAGCGCAGCAAGTCATCGAAGACACACTCTTAGATACCAGTAAATTACTCGCGGCCAGTCTACAAATACCGTTATCTACAGGACAGCTATATGATGAGAGTTATCAAGCGCAACTCGATGCTGCATTTGTCGGCATGCCAGCGACGGATGAAACGCTCAGTCCTGTCGATCAAACCAAAAGCTACAGTAGCTTTCGCATATATGTGACAGACAGTAACGGTATAGTCATTTACGACTCATTGCCCCCACCTGACAATAACGAAGGGCAAAACTACGGTCGCTGGAACGACGTCTATCTCACTCTAAAGGGACAGTATGGCGCAAGAAGTACACTGCGAGATTATCAGCAGCGGGACGGTTCGGTCATGTATGTGGCTCAGCCTATACAAGACACATCTGGAGATATCATCGGCGTGGTCAGTGTCGGTAAGCCTGTCGCTAGCGTATTACCTTATTTAGATGACACTCGTAACCGTATGCTCATCACCGCCCTACTTATCAGCATCGCCGCCCTTATGTTGGCAGGTCTAGTAGCATGGTGGCTTAAACAGAGTATTACTTTGGTCACTCAGTACACTGGCGCACTGGCAGAAGACACTAAAAAGCCTTATTTTTATCTGGGTCACGAATTAAATAGTTTGACAGATACCATCGAGACCATGAAGCATCGACTCGAAAATCGTGCTTACGTCACTGATTATGTCCATACGCTCACTCATGAGTTAAAAAGCCCTTTGACTGCCATACGTGCCAGTAGCGAGCTGTTAGAGGACGATGGAGTGGATGCTAACAAACTGGATGATGAAGATCGGCAAATGCTAATCGAGACGGTAGGTGAACAAAGCGTAAAAATGCAACAGCTCATCGACCGACTACTACTGCTTGCTAAAGTAGAACAACCTACCTTTAAGCTCAACCGACAATCGACCCCCCTATTACCGCTTTTGCAGAGTCTGGTGAAAGATAATACAGCTAAGCAGCAACAACAAAGCCTAAACCCTATCGATATATATATCGATGATAAACACGTGACCAATACTGCAAATTTACCAGTAGAAGTACTGGCATCGACTAGTGTGTATGCTGATCAGTTTTGGTTAATACAGGTACTACAGAACGTGCTGGACAATGCAATCCATTTTGCAAAGCGTACTGTTGATATTTCACTGCATAGCACTGCCCGAACCGTCACTATCGATATATTTAATGATGGTAAGCTACTGCCCGAATACGCTGTCGCAAAAGCATTTGAGCGTTACTTCAGCTTGTCTCATCAAAGCCAACCATCTTCTCAAGCAATAAATCAAACAGACATTGATGAGCCAAATCAGACTGACCATAGTAGTAACATGCTCAAGAAGGGTACGGGTCTTGGCCTTACTTTAGTGAAGCAGGTGATTGAGCATCATGGTGGTCAGGTAGCCATCAGTAATGTCCATATCAGTGATAGTAAAGCTGACACTGATGAAGCTAGAGCTAATATTGATAATAACCAGCGTTCTGGTGTGATGGTTATTATCACTCTACCGCTAGCTTGATACTAAGATTTATAACAGTTCATGAATTCTCCATCATCACTACACAGGATTTCTACTTCTTTGTTTTACGATGACGTTATTCAGATTCGTAAAGCAAACTAGGAGTAAAAACCCCATGTCACATCAATTAACTGATAACCCTATCATCAAGAGTCTCATCGGTCTTAGTCGTCATCACTGTGCACAAACCTTATCAAGCGAAGGCGTCGATAGTATTGAGTTTGGTCATTGGCTAGCGATTCCTAGTCAGCAATTGTTGTTGGTATTTCGACATCAGCAGTGTGTGACTATTGATGAGTACCAACTAGCAGCCTAATACTTTGCTAACTCAACGCGTTGATTGCATTTAAGTAATATTTGTATTTTATTTGGACATAAAAAAGCCCTTTATCATTTCTAGTGTTAAATCACTGAAAACAATAAAGAGCTGATTACGTTAAAACAAAAATACTAAGTAATTGATTGTACTGGTGGCTGTACATCAGCGTTTTGGCCACGGTGACGTAGATAGTGATCGAGCACGACAATCGCCAACATCGCTTCGGCAATGGGCGTAGCACGTACACCAACACAAGGATCATGACGACCCTTGGTTAGCATATCGACTGCTTCACCCTGGGTGTTAATACTCTTACCAGCAGTCGTGATGCTAGACGTTGGTTTTAAGGCAATACTCACACGGATATCTTGACCTGATGAGATACCACCCAAGACACCACCAGCATGGTTGGCTGCAAACCCATCTGGCGTCAGCTCATCACGAGCGCTATGCCCGAATTGACCTGCCACCGCCATCCCATCGCCAATCTCGACGCCTTTGACTGCATTGATACTCATCATCGCATGAGCGATATCGGCATCTAAGCGATCAAACACTGGCTCGCCCAAGCCTACTGGTACACCGCTCGCAATGATATCAAGACGCGCGCCGCAACTAGTGCCTTCACGGCGCAAGTTATCAATTAAGGTTTCAAAACGGCCAATCGCTTCTTTGTCTGCACAAAAGAATGGATTGCTATTTACAAACTCCCAGTCAATTTGGCTAGGATCTAGAACGTTACTATGCTCGTTACCGATTTGGGTAACGTGACCACGAATTTGTACGCCCAGACGTTCTTGCAAATACTTCTTGGCGATGGCACCAGCTGCTACGCGCATTGCCGTCTCACGCGCTGACGAGCGACCACCACCACGATAGTCACGGAAGCCGTATTTCATACTATAAGTATAGTCAGCGTGTCCAGGACGGAAAGTATCTTTGATATCGCTATAGTCTTTTGATTTTTGATTGGTATTACGAATCAGTAGACCGATAGACGTACCTGTGGTTTTGCCTTCGAATACACCGGAGATAATCTCAACTTCATCAGACTCACGGCGCTGGGTTGAATACTTAGACGTACCCGGTTTGCGACGATCTAAATCTACTTGTAAGTCGTCTGCAGATAACGCTAAACCTGGTGGTACGCCATCAACGATGGCCATAAGGCCTGCACCATGCGACTCACCGCATGTGGTAACCGTAAAAACCTGCCCAATACTATTGCCTGCCATAACTATCCTTAAACAAGTAAACGCTACTGATGACTATGTGACCAATCACTCATGCCACTTATGATGACTGCTTATGTTGCTTATAATGAGTGATTGTATTGTTATTTATAGTTTCGGCTCATGCAGCCGACGTATTCAACCTAATATCTATTGAAGGCTATCCAATAGCTGAACATAAGAGGCAAACAACTGACGATTCGAGACTAGCTCATCATAGGTAATCGCAAAGACACCATGACCGCCAAGTGCAAACTTCAACCAATCAAACTGGATTTCAGGATAGGCTTGTTTTAAGGCCCATTCGCTGTCACCCACTTCACAGATCAGCAAACCATCTGGGCTCAGATAGTCTGGCGCTTCAAACAAAATACGATGTACTAAATCTAGACCATCTTGACCAGCGGCAAGTGCATGCTCAGGCTCATATAAGAACTCAGGCGGCAAATCTGCCATGATGGCAGCATCCACGTACGGTGGATTGGTGACGATAAGCTCATACTGATTCTCAGCAGGTATCTTGGCAAACAAATCAGACTCAATTACGTTCACTTGATGGCCAAGGTCATGATGGTCAACGTTGACCATTGCCACTTCTAATGCGCCTTTATCGATATCAACGGCATCGACCAACCCATCAACGAAACGAGTAGCAAGCGCGATAGCGATACAACCAGAGCCAGTACACAAGTCCAAGATACGCTCAGGCTGCGACAATTGCTTCACATCCAAGCCATGATCATAAAATACCGCTGACTTTTCGTTCGGACTGACACCCAATGGTTTGGCCAACTCAGTAACTTCAAAGTACGGATGGAACTGCTGACGAATTAGCTCTGCGATTGGCGAACGAGGAATAAGAACACGCTCATCGATATAAAAAGGCAAATCACAGAAGTACGACAAGTTAATCAAATAACTGAGTGGTTTACGCTCGGCGATACGTTCTTCTAACAGCCCTAATACCAACTGCTTCTCAGACGTGGTCAGACGACAATCTAAAATCTGCTCATTGGCAGACCAGTCTAGAGACAAAGAGTGCAAGACAATGGCTGACGCTTCTGCAAACTCATCGGTCGTCCCTTGTGCAACAACGACATCATAGTTACGCAGCTGCGTGACTGAAAAACGAATAAAGTCGCGAATACTGACAAGCTGCTCACGTGCTTCGTTTAGCTCTGCATGTAAGTTGGCAAATTCATCGTGCTCACCAAGAAGCCCAGTTTCTAAATCATACTCCATTTCACTGCCCAAGCCCTCAGACTCATTGTTGAAGTATTGGTTTTGAAACTCTTCTGCACTCATTGTTTGGTCTTCTGACATATCGCACCTTATGGATTAACTGCTGGCGGGTTAAATTGCTTTTTGCTAAATATCGTTATATTAAATAAAATTCAGTCATACATTATAGACGTAAACCTCTAGTAGCGCCAATAACTGTCATTTTTACTTGCATAAAAAATAGTGCGCATAATTAATACTTTGCGTAGGAATCAAGCACGATGTCATACACACCTTGGTTAAATTATTACCTAACTGTAGCGAATACGTCAGCAGTTGACGTTTGGCAAGTCTTAAATGCAAAAAGATGTGTCAAAAGTTTGCGATACAATCAAATTATGCGCATAATAGCCGCATTAGTAGCAACTACAAGTGACTCAATATGATGAAAATAAAGCCTATTATTACTGCTATATCTATCGCCGCTGTAAGTGCCAGTGTGGCCGCACTTGCTGCACCTGCCGATAGTACTCGCACATTGCCAGTACGCACGGCTGACGCTATGCCAGATATTGCAAAAAAGGTCAGCCTTAATGTGCAAGAAAACCGTAGTCGCTCAGATGGCGCTGCTACTGTACAGCTAAATACAGAGAAAGCACAATCAGTCGACAGCATGAACCAGCTTATTAATAACAAGCAAGAAGCCAACCAAAACGCGCCAGCCCCAGCTGCTGACAATATTAGCGCAGTAGAGTTGACACGTAAGGATGAGCAAGCTGACCGTAATGACGACATTACTGAAGGGCAAGCCGTTGCTGCTCCTAGCGATATATCGTCTATCGACTCATCTGATCCACTCTCTTTTGAGTTGCCAGAGAACGAAAAACGTCAAGACTTCAGTGACGATCCAACCATTAAGAATATCGAAGATAAAAATGGTAAGAGACACACAACGCTGAACTTGTCGAACTATGCTAAGCAAGTAAATGGTGCTACCTGGTCACCTAACATGAAAGTCAACTCAGCAATGACGATCAAAATCCAAGCATTGCTCGACTGGAACCATGCTTCTCCTGGTCCTATCGATGGCGGTTGGGGCATGAATAGTAAAAAAGCCCTTATTAACTTCCAAAAAATGAAAGGCTTGTCAGCCACAGGTAGAATGGATCAAAAAACTTGGGATGCATTGGTTAAAAATATTCCTGCAAACAAACCTGTACTGGTCACTTATACGTTAACCAAAGACGATATCGATACCAAGTTTGCAACCACACCTTCTGGTTCAGAAGCGAAGTCAAAAATGAAAGGGCTGTATTATCAAGATATCAAAGAAATGCTGGGTGAACGTTTCCATATGGATGTACGTTACTTAGATAAGCTAAACAAAAATAAAACGTATACCGCTGGTGAAACTATCACAGTGCTAAATACTCGCGAAAAGCTTAACCAACGTATCAACCGTGTCGTTGCCAATAAAGCAGATAAAACATTGTATGCGTATAATGATGATAAATTGGTAGCTACCTATCCGACGACTGTTGGCAGTGATGCCACGCCGTCTCCAAAAGGTACTTTCAAAATCATCAATAAAGTAAAAATGCCTTGGTATAGATCAACGGTCGGTAAAGGCGCTGAAAAGAAAGTTCATATGATAGCACCAGGACCAAACAACCCAGTCGGTGTCGTTTGGATGGGACTGTCTAAGCCTTCTTACGGTCTACATGGCTCACCAGTACCTGAAGGTATCAGTCGTCAAGGTTCAGCAGGTTGTGTTCGTTTGACCAACTGGGATGTACTAGAAGTATATGCCAATATCGAAAATGGCGCGGTTGTCGAACTTCAATAAATTGAACCTCAGCAAACCTAGCCTTGATGCTAGTTAGTAAATACTTCTATCAGCAAATAAAAAAAGACCTCAATATTGAGGTCTTTTTTTATTTGCTGATAGATAACTCCACTCTATATCTATATCACTATTCGACTTTATGTTTTATAGCCTTCCTCATTGCCAGTAATGCTACCAATTTTTTTGGTAAAGAACAGCCCTATAGGTATTGACGCTAAAATACCCAATCCAACTGCTACCTGTATATGAAATATCTCATCAAACCCTGTAATGAGAGCGCTAATCATAAAAAGCCCAATAGTGACAGTTGCTGCCATTGAGTAAACGACAGAAAATAATGGCCAGTTCATAAGTTATTCCTTATCTTTACTGTGGATATAATGTATTTAACCTTAATCCCACAAAAAAAGTAAGTATTTACCGTGACCTCATATATCAGTTATATCTAATGACTTTATATTTAAAACCATGCTACTATTAAGGTTTTATATTTAAATATATGAAATGTTGGCCTCTACTCCTATCCAATCTCAACTCTTTTCTATCATCTTCACGAATTTCCTATATCTTTATTTATTTATCATTACAATAATGACTTTCTTTATCTATTAAGAATACCATCTGATATGTCCTCATCTGAAAAAAACGCTGCACCTAATTCAGTGGATCAACAAGATTCATCGGTCACAACTGACGTCTCTCACAATCAAGACGCGACAATTAAACCAGTAGTTGATGATGCAGCTGTAGGCAATGATGAAAGCGAAGACATTCAACGCAAGCAATCGACTGATACAGATAATAAAACAGATACTGGAACAGACTCCAAAGTAGACACTGAATGTGCGCAGCCACCTGATGCTGAAATAACCATGGAAACCATCAGTGATGACGTGGTCGTCGCATCATTGGAGTCAACAGAACCTGAGTCACAATCCAACACTAAAGCGTCCGAAATTGCAGAATCAGAAGCTATAGGCACAGGAAAGAAGTCGGATTTTTTTCAGTCAGATACAGCAGAAAAAAATGTTGAAAGCGATGATGACACTAAAGTGGCGGTAGAAGCGAAAAGCGACTCCCCTGCTAATGACCAAGATACTGCAACACATTCATCAGAAGATAAAGCAGCGAGTCATACAAAAACAAAAAACGAATCTAGTCTCGATGAAAATAACCAAAACAATAACGTAGAAGATAGTAATCAAAGTAAAAATACCGATATAGAAGATAGTGATGTTCAAGAGACTCAAAACGAAAGTGAGGAAGATGAGGTACAAGAAGAAAAGGAAGCCAAACTTGAATCTTATAAACAATTTGTTGCCGAGCAGTTTAGTAATCAGAAAGTAGATTATCCAGAGGTACGAGTTAGGATTGAAGCAAACGCGTTGCCTAGCAAGATGTACTTCATCATGAACATACTCTCTGCCATTATTGCCAGTTATGGCCTAGTAACCAATTCAGCAGCCGTAGTCATCGGCGCGATGTTGGTTGCGATGATGTTGGGCCCTATTACTGGTATAGCGCTAGCAATTATCGATAACCGGATGCCATTGCTACGTAAGTCACTTTTCACCGTTGTTGTCGGTGTCTCACTGGTAGTATTGGTCGGCTTTATCGTTGGTTGGCTACATAAAGACCAACCGCTAACGGCAGAAATCCTATCACGCACCCAGCCAACTTCCATGGATCTGATGATTGCTTTAGCTGGTGGTACGGCTGGTGCTTATGCAATGGTATCTCCGCATCTCTCGGTTGCAGTTGTCGGCGTTGCAGTTGCCACAGCCTTAGTGCCACCGCTTGCTGCTAGTGGTATCTTGCTCGCTAATGGCGAGATGCAGCTTGGGCTTGGTGCACTTTTATTGGCGGCGACCAACATCCTTGCTATCCAGTTTACCAATGCGCTTGTATTATGGATTTTAGGATTCCGTCGTTTGGTCGATGATGATTATAAGTCCAATACCTATCTGACTTTTTTGCAGCGTAACGCCGTGACCTTATTACTACTCGGTGGCTTGGGTGCCTACTTGACCATCAACCTACAAACCAACGCCAAGCAGCAAATATTTGAGAGTAGCGTCAAAGAAACCATCAACAACTACTTTATTGATCAAGGCAATGTATTGACCAATACGCAGTTTGATACGTCAAAGACAAACCAAGTTGTGCGTGCGATCGTGCGTGGAGAGACGTTACCGAGCTCATACGATGTACGCCAGATTGAGACAATCATTACTCAAGATATGACAGAGAACTTTCCAGGATACCTACCAATAAAACTGCAACTACGCTATTTGCCAGTACAAGTGATCGAATCCAATCCAACGACGCAAGACAAACTGGATGAAACCGATGCGGCAATTTTGACCAATTAACGCTTAGGTGGTGTCATCAATATCTTGCCCCTAACCTTCAAAGACGTATCTAAAGTCGCCAGCCTCTAATATTCTTATGAGACCATTGGTATTCTCATTAAAAAGCCAGCTCACCACCAAGTCCTTACCCTTACTATCCATGTGATTACTTACAAATTAAATATACAAAAACAGCAAGCTTTTTAAATAAGTATATAGGCTGTACTTGATGACTGACTTCTATTGAATACCGTGTTAGTATCTAGGGTTTTTTTAAGCCTTACTGCCATGATTTTGTTATCTGACGCTCAATCGTCTATTAATAAAACATCGGAGCCTATATTTCGCGCTACAACAACAATCAAAGCAAGTTAGCCTAGCAAACCGAAACTTCAGGGATAGGAGTACATAATAGTGAACAAACAATCTTGGCAAATAGCCGCAGCCTATATGTCAGTAGTCGTTGGTGGCGGTTTTGCCTCTGGTCAGGAAGTTCTTCAGTTTTTTACTGGCTATGGTGTGGCAAGTGTTATTGGCACGCTGGTTAGCGCCGCGCTTTTTGCTTTTTTAGGAATGCAAATTGCGCGAATGAGTTCGAATATGCAGGCCAATTCACATAAAAAAGTACTGTATACCTTATTTGGTACACGTGCTGGATTGGTTATGGATATGGTGTTATCGTTCTTTTTATTTGGTGTTGGCGTGGTCATGCTGGCTGGTAGTGGTTCCATTTTTACTCAGCAATACGGCTGGCCACCGCTAGTGGGCAGTATTTTCATGACGGTACTGGTAATCGCTACACTCTGTTTAAAAGTAAAAGGCATTATAAGGCTAATCAGTATCATCATGCCTGTACTGCTGCTATTGATATTGGCTATTACCACGTACTCAATTTTTAACAGTAGTGCCTCAAGTGATACGCTAAATAAGGTAGCGCAAGAAATACCCACTATCAGCTCAAACTGGCCAGTCTCAAATTGGTTTTTTGGTGCGGTGCTTTATGCCTCATTTAACATTGCGGTTGGCTTTCCTATGTTGGCAGTCATTGGCGGTATGACTCGCTCAGAAAAAACAGCAGCCAGCGGTGGCGCGATGGGTGGGCTTGGGTTAGGCTTATTAGTATTCTTACTCAATATTGGCCTTTTTTCTAACATCGATAAACTCATAGGCATTGAAATGCCTACTTTAGGATTAGCCTCAAATATTTCACCCGTGTTATCCATAATTATGTCAGCAACTCTCATTTGTATGATATACAGTACCGCAGTGGGTATGTTTTTTGCCTTTAGTACACGCTTTGCGACGCCAGGAACAAATCGCTTCAAATCGCTTAGCGCATTTTTCGCTATCGTTGGTCTAGGCTTAAGCCAGCTTGGTTTCAGCAAACTCATTGGCACCGTGTATCCAATGCTGGGCATTATTGGTCTAATAATGATGGTGGCTATTATTTTGGCGTGGGTTCGCAGCCGTAAACAGCCAGCACAAATACAAATACAAAGTTAACATTGAGCATACTGAAATTGATACCATTAGTGATTTTTTGGCAGCTCATGCCGTCATTCGCAGTGAAATCAATTAAGGATGATTACTTGCAAATTAAAGTACCACTCGCCTTCGTATAATAACCTAGTAATTATAACTCTTATACCAAGAGCTTAGGCGTTTGTGCTAAAATCGCTTGCAAAATTATTTTATCTCAGTTACTTAATTCTATCCGTCAGTAAGGAGCCGCTGTGAGCCAGCCATTTCGCTCAGCCGATATTCGCCAAGCATTTTTCGATTTTTTCATGAGCAAGCAGCATACCCAAGTTTCATCCTCTAGCTTGATTCCATACAATGATCCGACATTGCTATTTACCAATGCCGGTATGAATCAGTTTAAAGAAACTTTTTTGGGTATGGAACCACGTGACTATACACGTGCGGTAACCTCGCAAAAGTGCGTGCGTGCTGGCGGTAAGCACAATGATTTGGATAATGTTGGCTATACTGCGCGTCACCATACTTTCTTTGAAATGCTTGGTAACTTCTCGTTTGGTGATTACTTCAAGCAATCAGGCATCGAGTATATCTGGGAATTTTTGACCTCAGATAAATGGCTAGCGATTGATAAAGACCGTCTCTATGTCACTATTTATGAGACTGATGACGAAGCCTTTGATATTTGGAATAAAGACATCGGTATTCCAAGCAACCGTATCATTCGTATTGGTGATAATAAAGGCGCCCCATATGCGTCAGACAACTTCTGGACGATGGGTGACACTGGTCCTTGTGGTCCCTGTACTGAAGTCTTTTATGACCATGGTGCCGACGTTGAAGGCGGCTTGCCAGGCACACCTGAAGAAGACGGCGACCGCTATATTGAGATTTGGAACTGTGTATTTATGCAGTTCAATCGTCAAAAAGATGGCACGCTATTACCACTCCCTGCACCAAGTGTCGACACAGGGATGGGGCTTGAGCGTATCAGTGCCATCATGCAAGGCGTTCATGGCAACTATGAAATCGATTTATTTGTTCATTTGATGGATGCAGCTGCTGACATTCTAGAAATCAATAATGAGCAACAATCTTCACTAAAAGTCATCGCCGACCATATTCGCGCCGTGGCATTTTTGATTGCTGATGGTGTCACGCCTAGCAACGAAGGTCGCGGTTACGTATTGCGCCGTGTCATTCGTCGTGCAGTACGCCATGGCAACAAGCTTGGTGCTGATAGCGAGTTCTTTTACAAAATGGTCGAGCCGCTAGTCGCTGAAATGGGCAGTGCCTATCCTGAGCTAAAAGACAAACAAAACGTTATCGAAAATGCCATTCAAAAAGAAGAAACGCAGTTTGCCAAAACATTGGCACAAGGCTTACGTTTGCTTGCTAGCGAACTTGAAGGCCTGCAAGATGGTGATACCTTATCTGGTGAAGCCGCATTTAAGCTTTATGATACCTATGGCTTCCCGCTTGATTTGACTGCCGATATCACTCGCGAGCGTGGTATTGCTATCGATGAAGCAGAGTTTGATGAGCATATGCAGGTACAACGTGAGCGTGCTCGTGATGCTGGTAAGTTTGATGTTGATTACAGCAGCGTGATTCAAGTAGAAACGCCCACGATATTTATTGGCTATGAGCAGCTTGAAGAAGACGGCGTGACTATTGACGCGCTTTACCAAGACGGTACTCCAGCAGACAGCTTAACGGAAGGTATGGAAGGCGTTGTGGTATTGGATCGCACGCCATTTTATGCTGAAGGTGGTGGTCAAGTTGGCGAACTTGGCGAGATTCGTACTGAGTCAGGTGTCTTTGAAGTACAAGATACCAAAAAATCTGGTCAGGCGATTATCCATTATGGTGTCGTGACCATGGGCGATATCAGCACTAAGCAAACCGCTGAAGCGCAAGTATTGTCTAGCATTCGCGCAGCCAGTGCCAAAAACCACTCGGCCACTCACCTATTGCATGCAGCGCTAAGAGAAGTGCTGGGTGATGAAGTTACGCAAAAAGGCTCACTGGTCTCAAGCGAAGTACTACGTTTTGACTTTGCTTATGACAAGCCTGTCAGTGCTGCTGAAATCTCGCGTGTTGAACGTCTCGTCAATGAGCAGATTCAAGCCAACACCCCTGCCCGCATCGAGCACATGTCGATTGATGAAGCGATGAACCAAGGTGCGATGGCACTGTTTGGCGAAAAGTACGGTAGTGATGTTCGAGTATTAACCATGGGTACTGACCGTAGCGTCGATGGTCAGCGTAAACCTTTTTCTATCGAACTATGTGGTGGCTTGCATGTGCAGCATACTGGCGATATTGGTGTGCTCAAAATCACTAGTGAGTCTGGTATCGCTGCCGGCATCCGCCGAGTTGAAGCCGTCACAGGTATGAATGCAGTCAAAAACATTCAGCAAAGCGAGCAGCAACTAAGCGAGTTGGCAAGTCAGCTGAAAGTAAAACGTCCTGAAGTGGCGCAGCGTGTCCGTACTATGGCTGATAAGCAACGTGACCTAGAAAAACAACTAGAACGCTTGCAACAAAAAATCGCCAGTGCACAAGCAGCTAATCTACTCGATGACGTGCAAACGATTGCAGGTACCCCAGTTCTTGTCAGTACCTTAAGCGGTATCGATGGCAAATCGATCCGTACACTGATGGACGATATCAAATCAAAATTACCTGATAGCGTGATTGTATTGATCGGCGATAAAGATGACCAATTAGCACTCGCAGCAAGCGTCGCAAAATCTGTCACTGCCAAAGTGAAAGCTGGTGATATTATTCGTCATTTGGCAAGTGAGCTTGGTGGTAAAGGTGGCGGTAAGCCTGACTATGCGCAAGGCGGTGCACTGAAGTCTGGCAATAGTACAGCGGTTATCAGCGCTCTACCTGCTTGGATTGAAACCCAGCTTAGCTAAACTGGCGAATATACTAGTATAGCGCGTCACAATGTGCCTTTTCTTTATTGCATAGCTTTGCTCTACTACGCACAGAATACGTGATTGGTTATAGCTACTATAACCAATCGCCATATATCTAAGCGGTCCTTAGGCTTAAAGTTATGCAGTAGATATGGTATAAAGGTCAACGTTTGGGCATATTGTTCATTCTATAAGGTTGCGACA
The DNA here is from genome assembly GCF_052376235.1 of Psychrobacter sp. AOP7-A1-24. Taxonomy (NCBI): domain Bacteria; kingdom Pseudomonadati; phylum Pseudomonadota; class Gammaproteobacteria; order Moraxellales; family Moraxellaceae; genus Psychrobacter; species Psychrobacter sp. AOP7-A1-24. Next base: position 28,816 of record NZ_JBQSVM010000018.1, read on the forward strand.
GACCATTAGAAGAATGAAAGACCTAGGGCATAACTCTTATAATCTGGCTTTATCTATACAAGCATTGACGAGTATCACATTGACTCTCATCAATGACAATAAAAAGTCATTATTGAATAAATAGGTAGATTTTTATGGCGTTAATAGTACAGAAATACGGCGGCACCTCGATGGGCAGTATCGACCGCATCAAAAACGTCGCCAAACGAGTCAAACGCTGGCATGACAATGGCCATCAAGTCGTCGTCGTGGTTTCAGCCATGAGCGGTGAAACCAACCGTTTGATTGATTTAGCACGCCAAATTAGCACGCAGCCTGATCCTCGCGAATACGATCAAATGGTTTCAACAGGTGAGCAGGTTTCTATTTCGCTACTCGCCATGGCCATCAAAGAGCTTGGTATTGGTGCTCGCTCATTGACTGGTCGCCAAGTAGCGATTAAAACCGACAATGCCCATAATAAAGCCCGTATCGAAAGTATCGATGACAAAAACATACGTGAGCAGCTCGATGCTGGCAATATCGTTATTGTGGCAGGTTTCCAAGGTATTGATGAAGCAGGCAACGCGACCACATTGGGACGCGGCGGTTCTGATACCACAGGTGTGGCGATTGCTGCTGCCTTGGGCGCTGACGAGTGTCAAATCTATACCGATGTCGATGGCGTATATACCACTGACCCTCGTGTGACCTCAAAAGCCAAAAAGCTTGAAAAAATTACGTTTGAAGAAATGCTTGAAATGGCCAGTCTTGGCTCTAAAATTCTACAGATTCGCTCAGTAGAATTCGCTGGTAAATATGGCGTGCCGCTGCGTGTACTTTCTAGCTTTGATGAAAACACAGACGGTAGCTTTGACCAAGAATTTCAAGACAACGTTGGTACCCTAATTACGATAGACGAAGGAGACAATATGGAACAGGCAATCATCTCAGGTATCGCGTTCAACAGAGACGAAGCAAAAATTTTAGTACGCGGTGTGCCTGATCATCCTGGTATCGCCTCTGCTATCTTAAGCCCAATTGGTCGTGCGAATATCGAAATCGATATGATTGTACAAAATCTTTCGGATAATGGTACCACTGACTTTACTTTCACGGTTAACCGCACGGATTTAGATAAAACGCTAAAAGTGCTTAATGAAGAAGTAAAAGATGAGATTGGCGCGAAAGAAATATTGGGCAATAGTGAAGTTGTCAAAGTTTCATTGGTTGGTGTTGGCATGCGTTCACACGCTGGTGTTGCGAGCCTAATGTTCCAAACGCTCGCTGAACACAACATCAATATACAAATGATTTCAACCAGTGAAATCAAAGTGTCTGTCTTAATTCAAGATCAACATTTAGAAAAAGCCGTCAAATCATTGCACACGGCATTTGGTCTAGATCGTGAAGACGGTGAAAGCAAAATCGCTGGGCTATAAGACATAAAAACTGTTAAAATATAGCACTAGTATTAACGATTATCTATTGACTGCTATTAACGAATTGATATAGTGCGTAAATAAACATCATGTAAATTAATAGTGTCTAAATAAAAACAGTACTTAAATAAAATAGGATCTTTTTAGGTCCTATTTTTATTTTTTATCGTAGCTAAAATGAGCATTTATCTAATAGTTTTGTGAAAAACCGTGACAGTATCTGTTATGCCACCTATAATGGGGCTTTCATTTGGGCTAAATGAATCTACCTATCATTACCGCTATTGGCACGATATCGAGCATTATAATAATGGTTATATTGCGTGTTTAGTGCTTCGGTGATGTTCTGCAATTGAGAAGTAATCTGATGAGTAATAATTTGTTGATGCGACATAAGGAGTGTGACGCATGTTAATTTTGACACGCCGCGTGGGCGAAACGCTAATGATTGGCGACGAAGTAAGTGTGACGGTTCTAGGCGTCAAAGGCAATCAAGTACGTATCGGTGTAAACGCACCTAAAGATATTGCAGTACACCGCGAAGAGATTTATCAACGTATTCAGCATGAGCGTTCTGTACAGTCGCAAATGCAACATCTTGAGCAAGGCAATTTTTCGCCTTCATTCGATGATGAAGACTACTTTAATCGCTAAGCTAGCTAAACTATAATGCTGAATGCTCAACGGCTATTATCATCATTGAGCACACATAAATATTATATTGTTTTTTAATCTGCTCTGAGGTCATTTATTTATGAGTATCCGCCAATCAGATGTATCGGCATTACTTAATGGTTTGAACAAAAAGGCCATTGGATTCAATGATGTCATCAGCTTTATCGATGATTTTTATCGCTATGCACCTGCTCCTTTTGTAAATGGAATGGTACATAACGCAGCTGGTGAGAACGAAGGTAGCGCAAAGATTTTTGGTTTTGCTAAGCACCATGGCTTGAATCAATTGGACACGCTTAAACTATTTGGCGAACATTATGCCAAGGTTCAAGCAACGCCTAACGGTACCGATCATGTCAATATCCGTAACTTTTTACATTGGGGCTGGCAAGGGTTTTTGATGCAGAAGAATCCGCTAACAGCTCGTCCTAGTGTCGATACGACTGCTATTTAATTATTTATAATGGTTCAGTTACTTCTGATAATTTAATCATTGGTAAAGTAAAAAAAGCCACGCTAAATAGCGTGGCTTTTTTATAATGAGTATTTCTGTAACAACTATTATAGACCTACTTATAGTTCTATTTATCACGAAACTTATTTGTCACGAAATTTGACAGGCTGCACGGCACCTTTAGGATTCGGCATATTAGGATAGTGATGCTCGTGCTCGACATCACACTCAGCGCCAACGACAGCACCATCATCTTTTACAGGTTTATGAATATAACCCGTACGCTCAGCTGGTGGTAGGTGCTCATGTTCCCATACCATCACTGCTTGCATGCAGGTTTCGCGCTGTTCAGCGGTGATTTTTTGACCGTCAGGCCATTTACCTAACTCAATCGCCATACGAAACTTATCAACCACTTCGGGCGTTAGACTTGCTAGTATTGTTTGTTTATCCATCTTGCCTACTCTCCACTACCATTTTTTGCATTATATTTGTGTCTAATAGATACGCTTATTCATCGTCTATAATATCATCATCGACATCAAGACTGAATTCTTCGGCATGTACGTTCCAGTGCAGCTTTGTACGGCAGGCCTCATAAAAGTCAAACCCAGGCGGGTGCAACAAGGTAAGTTTATCAGGATGTTTACGAATATATAGGCGTTGCTCTTGCTCAAGCGGCACGCTCGGCTTACCATCCGCACTCACCATCGGCTGAGTACGATTGTCTTCATGAATACGAATACAGACCTCACTATTACCACTAACCACAATGGGTCTGCTAGATAATGTATGCGGATGCATCGGTACCAGACAAATAGCATCCATGCTTGGATGAATGATTGGACCACCGCCTGATAAGGCATAAGCAGTAGATCCAGTCGGTGTAGCCGCTATCAAGCCATCACTATGCTGTCTATAAACGTCATGTCCATCAATTTTCATCTGAAAATCGATCATATGTACGGATTTACCAGCGTGTAGTACGATATCATTCAGCGCCATATCTTCATGGATAATCTTACGCCCCTCTCGTATCTCCATCGTTAATAAAAACCGATGATCTAGTTGATAGTCTCCCATTAATACTTGGCGTAACTTGAACGCAGCTTCATCAGGCTTTACATCTGCTAAGAATCCTAGACGACCACGGTTCACCCCGAGTACGGGTACACGGTAGCGTGCTAATGCTTCGGCTGCATGTAGTATTGAACCATCACCGCCAACAACAATAACTAAGTCACAAATTTCACCAATCAAACCACGTTTAACGATTTTGACTCTTTCTATGTCTGTGAGGTTCAGCGTTGGCAAATTGGCAGTTTGTACATCCATTATCAACGTCAAATTCATGTCATTGACGGTTTGGGCGATTTGTACCAAACTTTGAGTAACACTACGTTTACCAGCACGACCCATTAAACCAATACGCCTAAAGGCAGGGTTTTTAATAGCGTGGAATAGCTCTGATTCATGTAAGTGTGGCAATCTTGCTGACTGCGCTGAGTTTTCCATAAAACGACTCGGTATAACGGTGAAGTACAAGGTAATAATAGCGATAAATGCGCGCTTAGACTAGCATGTTTATGAATTATCGTTGTTAACTGTCGTAACTGACCCCATATAAAGACTATCAAATATTTACTTAGCCTGATCTGTCTGTTCAGTTCCGTATTAATGTATTGAGCGATACAGTAGCCCGATACGCTAGCCAACGAGCAGCCTAAGGTCAAGCCGCAGCGGTTGTCACGCAAACACAGTTGACAATAATGGCGGTTTTGCTAAAGTAGCTAACATTACTAATTTTATATTTTATTATTAAGGACTTATGTATGGCCAATCCTATTGTCAGTCGCGCAGAACTTGCGATCGGCGGTAATCCAATGACGGTCAAGGGCGTAATTCAAAAGACCAGCTTGTTACTTGGTTTATCAGCTATTACTGGTGTGGGCTTTTTCTTTTATGCGCTGATGGCAGGTTTATCGCAAGGTTTTATTACGATGGCAGCCTTTGGTAGCATGATTGCTGCGTTTGTTCTCGCTCTTTTTATTACCTTTAAACCGCAAAAAGCCAAAACGTTGGCTGTGCCTTATGCCTTGTTAGAAGGTATCTTTTTGGGCGGTATCTCATTGTTCTTCATGAGAATGTACCCAACAGTACCAGTCACGGCAATGTGTGCAACTTTCGTCACAGCTGCAGTTATGCTTGGTCTATATCGGTCAGGTCTAGTTAAGGTTACTGAAAAATTCCGTTCTATCGTGACTTCAGCCGTTATTGCCATCATGCTTGTCTATGTAGCACAGTGGGTACTTTCCTTAGCGTTTGGCTCATCATTGCCATTCCTATTTGAAGGCGGCGCTATCGCTATTGGCTTTAGCTTGTTTGTCATCGTTATCGCTTCTTTCACCTTACTATTAGATTTTGATAATATCGATCGCGGCGTGGCGATGGGTGTTTCTGAAGATTACGAGTGGTTGTTCAGTATTGGTATTCTTGCAACTCTAGTTTGGATGTATATCGAATTTATGCGTCTATTAAGCTATCTACAAGACTAATTGTAAGAATTATCTAACAATATCTCTGTATAGAAAAAACCGCCTTTCATTTGATGTAAGGCGGTTTTTTTATGAGTAAAATTTATTGGCCTGTGCAAATTAAGTACTTTTTAAAAAGACTAAGCACGTTTTAGGCGTAAGGCATTTAATACGACAAACAATGAACTGAGCGACATGCCAATCGCAGCAAGCCATGGTGGTACATAACCTAGAGCAGCTGGTATCAGAACGATACTATTATAAGCAAGTGCCCAGCGGAAGTTTTGTTTGATAATACGTTCGGTTTTATCAGAGATACGTTTAGCCGCAGTGATGGCCTCGATTTGTCCGTTTAAGATAATACTGTCACTGGATACTTGTGCTAAGTCTGCCGCACCTGCAATCGAGGTCGACACATCGGCCGCTGCTAGCACTGGTGCATCATTAATGCCATCACCTACCATCAGTACAACGGCTCCGTTGGCTTGCAGCTTCTGAATATGATTCACCTTATCAGTTGGAGATAAACCATTGTACGCAGCTTGCATTCCTAAATTATCAGCCATCACTAGCGCTTGCGGACTTGGGTCACCTGTCAACATAACAGACTCGATACCTAGTCCTTTGAGCGTATTGAGCATCGACTGAGCACTATCACGTACCTTATCGTTGAAATAAAAGCATGCTAGCGCCTGCCATTTTCTGCTATCAATATTCTGACAAGACAGTACCACTGCTGAGCTGGCTCGCTGCGCCAACAGATCAATGGTTATATCGTCACTTGCAGAGATATTATTAGTACTATCGCTTGCTTTATCTAACGCAAAGTCCTTGTGACCGATTCGATATACAACGCCATCAATCGTCGCTTCCACACCCCCTGCTGGATAATGCTGTGCGGCTTGCGTCGATGGCAGGTGTAACTGATAGGCCGATGTCAGTAGCGCGTGGGCAATGGGGTGACGACTGCCTACTTCTAGTGCAGCTGCAATTGCCAACAGCGTATCTTTTTGCGCCGTTGATGATAAATAATCAGATTCGGTCTGGCTTTTTGGTTTTATTAACTCGATATTTAATAAATTTGGTTTGCCATAAGTCAGCGTGCCTGTCTTATCAAAAGCGACATGCGTAATTTCAGCTAACGTCTGTAGTGTATGCCCGCGTGTGGTTAAAAAACCATAGCTAGCCAGGCGGTTCGTTGAGACGGTCAAAGCAATTGGCGTCGCCAATGATAGTGCACAAGGACAAGTAGCTACTAAGACTGCTACTGTCGCCCAAATCGCTTGGCTTGGATCAACAATATACCAGCCGACAAATACTAGGACGGACAATACCAAAATACGCGCGACAAACCAACGTGCCAGCTTATCCGCTTGCTGCGCCAGTTTGGGTTTTTCGCTCATAGCGCGATTCATTAATCGATCAATTAAGCCTATCTGGCTGTCTTTTGGTAATGCTGTGACTAGCATTTCAAACGGCTGGCTATCATTTTGTGAACCACCAACAATATAGTCGCCTTGAGACTTGATGATTAAATCACCCTCGCCCGTCAGTAGACTTTGTGAAACCGTTGCAGTGAGACTTAGCAAGATGCCATCACTGATAATCTCTGAACCCGCTTCAACCAAAATGATGTCACCCACTTGTAGACTATGAGCAGTGACCATTTGCTTCGACTCTGTATCGCCTTCGGGTTGTGATAGCGCATTTTGTTGGTTGCGTGACTGCTGCCAATCTTGAGCGATACGCGATGTAAGCTGATGAACATTGATGTCTATACGCTGCATAAAATCAGGCATAACTTCAGCCGTCGTACCTGATCTCTTTTGAGCCTCATCTTCAGTAGTGTCATCTTGTAGAGATTCATTTTCTTTCAGCTGCTGCAAAATACGCTCTGCTGCTGCTTTTTCTTCAGCGATTTTTTGTACCAACACCGGCTCAACCACAACCAAATCGTTAGCCATAGTTGCGGCTTTTAGGCGTGCATTATGCTCGATATAACGCCCTGCCAACAAAAAGAAAATAAACATACTGACTGAATCATAGTACGTTTCCCCTTGACCTGTGATAGTAGCGTAGAGACTGGCAAAAAAAGTGATAATCAATGCAAGACTGACGGGCACATCCATATTGACTTGGCGCGCACGAACCGCTGACCATGCGGAAGTGAAAAAAGGAATGCCAGCATAGAAGAATACAGGCGTGCTCACAAACAAAGATACCCAACGCAAAAAATCACGCTGAAATATCAACATGTCGCTATACTCGCCAAAATAAAGCGCAACGGCATACATCATTGCTTGCATTGAGCCCAGTGCAGCGATACCGAGGCGCAGTAGCATCTGATTGTTATGGCGCGCCAGCATAGCTTCATGAGTATCTTGGCGGTAGGGCTTTGCTTCGTAGCCGATCTCGTTGATGACTGCTAAAATACGACTAATGGGTAATTTGTCTTCATTCCAAATAACCCGCATACGCTGATTGGTCAAATTCACCTGACATTTACCAATACCTTCTAGCTCATCAAGACGCGACTCAATAAGCCAAGTACAGGCAGCGCAGCGTAGGTTATTGACCGATAGCTCTGCTACTGACATTCCATCTTGCGCGTAAACGAATTGCGATTTTATCTCGTCATGATCATAGACTTCGAGGCGCGTCAGCTGAGTTGGCAAACTTGCCGTGCGATTAATTTCTGAACGGTCAAGATAATATTGCTCAAGACCAGCTTCTACAATGCTTTGGGCAGCCAATTGACAGCCCATACAACACATCTCTCGTGACTGACCTAATATATCAGCATGAAATGGTGGCTGAGGGACTGGGTCACCGCAGTGAAAGCAGTGGTCACCTAGCGGGAGTACCAAGCCTTCAGTAATAGAAGCGTCTTCATAAGAATAGTTAGTGGAAGATGATACTGATGATGGGATACTAGACATAATCGCGCTTGCTTCCTTTGACAGGCTTGTTCAAAATGCGTTCTTTTAAAGCAAACTTACTCTTATTGACTGTGCTGTTTGTAGCGTAGTCGCTTATGATCGTTTGAACATCGTTGCCACTGGCAGCACAATATTAATCAAAAGTGGCTAGTAGCAAACCATTAGCAACAGCAAATTCATACAAAATACATCGTGAGAGCAATCGTAAATTGCTATCTTATATGACGCTTATTTACCAGACTGAAAACGACTGATGCTTTATTATAAGTACTGGTCACTTTCGATGGAGATTATACTATAAGCTATCATTATGAGTAATAATATCACTCATGACCTATGACCAATAAATGCCTACGTTGACGATGATAGATTGAAAAATTTGTCAATTTGCGTCATTATGAGGCAGTTTTTTATCCAAAAATGGTGCGACATCTGTGCAAAAACCTAATTACAAGTTACCAAATACCAAGTTCTCACCGTCATCTAAGTCTACCATGCATACGCTACCCTCGCAGCAGCGCGGCTTGGTCTTTAGTAGCTTGCTATTGATTACCATCATTGCAGGCATGGTGCTGTTGGCGCTGTATTTGATCAAACTTGATCGCACCATTACTCATAAGTTTGAGGGTAAGCGCTGGGATATTCCAGCCAAAGTGTACTCGCAACCACTTGAGCTGTATCAAGGTGCTAATGTCGATAGAGATACGATGAAGATATGGCTAGAATTGCTCAACTATCAAAGTAACAAGGCTTATGACCGCACGGGTACTTATCATCGGGCAGGCAATACCTACTTTATTCACACGCGTGGCTTTACGTATAGTGCCAATGATAAAGATGCCGAGCAAGTCATTAAAATGACGATTTCTGGTAACAAAGTAGAGTCCATTCAGAGTACCCTGCCTGCCAAAAGCGGTATTATTCGTTTAGAGCCTGTCAATATTGGTGGTATTTATCCAGACAGTAACGAAGATCGCATGGTCGTGTCTTTGGACGAAGTGCCTCAGCCATTGATCGATGCACTCATCGCTACAGAAGATCGCGCGTTTTATGAGCATAAAGGGGTATCGATACGCGGTATCGCACGTGCCGTAATTAACAACTTTACAGGTGGTGCCAGGCAAGGTGGCTCGACCATCACGCAGCAGCTGATTAAAAACTTTTATCTCAATTCGGATCGCACACTAAAGCGCAAAGCCAATGAAGCATTGATGGCTGTGTTACTTGAGCTGCATTACAGCAAAGATGAAATTTTACAAACCTATTTGAATGAGATTTATCTGGGTCAAAATGGCAATCGCTCTATCAATGGCTTTGGTTTGGCCTCGCAGTTTTATTTTGACAAGCCGCTCAATGAGCTGCGCTTAGATCAGCAAGCTATGCTGGTTGGTATGGCAAAAGGCCCAAGCATCTATAACCCACGTCGCAATCCAAATGACTCAAAAGCACGCCGTGATGTGGTACTCAATAATATGCTGACAATGGGTACACTGAGCCAAGAAGACTACGATGAAGCTTTAGATCAATCACTTGGTATCGTGGATAAGCCTACCGAAGGCAAAAGCCAGTTCCCCGACTTCTTAGATATTGTCAAACGTGAACTAAATACTGTTTATTATTCTGATGATCTTAAGAACGAAGGTCTAACTATTATTAGTACCTTAGACCCTATCGCTCAACTGGCAGCAGATAAAGCTGTTGATAATAAACTTGGTGAACTGCGCCGTAACAGTAGCAAAACTAAGGATTTACAAGGTGCGTTAGTTAGTGCTAACCCTGAGACTGGCGAGCTAGTATCTGTAGTAGGTAGTGGTAGTGAATTTACAGGGTTTAACCGTGCTGTCGATGCCAAACGCCAAGTCGGCTCACTGCTGAAGCCTATTATTTATATGACTGCTCTTGAGAGCGGTCGTTATAATTTGGCCAGTTCAGTAGATGACTCACCTATTACCGTCAATCTAAACGATGGTGCTGACTGGAACCCTAAAAACTATGACAATCGTGATCATGGTTACGTACCATTTACCTCGGCTTTATCTCAATCCTATAACCAAGCAGCGGTACGTTTAGGTATGGAATTTGGCGTTAATACCTTTGCCAAGCAGTTACAGCGTATGGGTGTTAAAGAAGAAATTCCACCTTACCCATCAGCATTATTAGGCTCAGTTAATTTGAGTCCGATGGATATGCTTGGTATTTACCAAGTATTTGCTACTGGTGGCTTTCGTACGCCTATTCACAGCATTCGTACTGTCATTGATGATCGTGGCCGTATTTTACAGCGTACTGGGCTTAACACTCAGCGTAGCATCCCACCTGAAACCAACTTTTTGACCAACTATGCATTACAACAAGTGGTCTTAAATGGTACAGCTAGACGCGCGCAATCGCTGGGTAGTAATTTGAACCTAGCAGGAAAAACAGGTACGACAAATGACTACCGCGATGCTTGGTTTGCAGGCTATAGTGGCAACTATGTGAGTGTTGTTTGGGTTGGTCGTGATGATAACAAACCGATTGGTTTAAGTGGTGGTACTGGCGCCTTACCAGTTTGGGTTGACTATATGAAACGCCTAAAACTAACTCCGGTTGCTCTGCCAGAGCCAGAAGGTATTGAATGGTTATGGCTAGAGAACAACTCAGGCAAACTGTCTAATGAACGCTGCGCCAACGCTCGTTATCTACCTGTCTTATCAGCGCATTTGCCAGAAGAAGCTAGCAGTTGCGCGCTGAGCCTATATCAGCAAGAGCGAGCGCGTGAACAAACGCAGTTTCAAAACCAGCAAGGTGACACCAATCAGAATGAAGGCTTAGAGATTCCAAATGGCGAAGCTGTTGAATCTGATGGTTCTGAGGGCAGCAGTGATGAAGACAGTGCTGATACTTGGTATGACCGCGCTGTTGAATGGTTCTAACATTGTTTTTGGTTTCTAGCTTTTAATATTTAAAAAAGGTTTTAACATGATGGTGTCATCTTTAAGGACAACTACTTCAGTAAAACACACAATGATGCTATGGCGTAAAAAAATCACGTCAAGTAATATCCTGCTTTTAGGTAGCGCGATCATTGGTGTGCTCGGTCTAAGTGCTTGTCAGACGGCGCCTAGCACATCAGCTACGGTGCAAACAACGCCTGTTCAAACAGTACCAACATCTCAACCGACAGGACAATCGATAACCCAAGCGCCTACCACTAAAGCAGATAGTGAAAACAACTATACAGCCGAGCCTTACGATATGGTTGAACAGTCTGAAGCACCAAATCCATTAACACAAGAAACGCCTGTATTTACGCCTACTACTCCAGAAACAACGCAGCCTGATCCTGTTATCATTACTCCCTCTCGTAATGACTATATAATCTCCGAGCCGTCCGTACCGTCACATAACGAGCTACTGGAACACGCTAGAAAAAACTCACAGCAACGTACTCAACAATCTGCCAGCAACAATAGCAACCTACCCGCATTTCGCAATTTGATGCAAGTAGGCACCAATCAGCTGAAAGCGGGCAACCTCACCAATGCAGAGAGCAGCTTTACACGTGCACAGCGTCTAGCACCAAAATCATCGGCGGTATATTTCTATTTGGCACAAGTAGCATTGAAAAAAAACCAACCTCGTAAAGCAGAAGCGATGGCACGTCGTGGTCTTAGTGTTTCTCAAAGTGCTAGTCGTAGACGAGCATTATGGCAGGTCATATTGCAATCAGGACAAGCTCAAGGTAATTCACGCGTGGTCAATGAGGCAAGACAGGCGTTACGCTAATAACTGCATATTTATACATTCCAGACTCATTAAAACCCCTATATAACATTATGTATTTGACTGTATATAGATTTGTCTAGGGCATCCCCCTAACATCTACATTTATTTTTATTTCCGCTTAAGGTTAATTTTATGGCATGGCAACAACTGCATTTACAATGTGAAAAATCAAACGTCGACTTGGCTGAAGCACTTTTATTAGAGGCAGGTGCATTGTCAATAGCTTTAGACGATGCTGGCGATCAACCTCTATTTGAACCACTTCCAGGTGAATCACCACTTTGGGATGAGGTGATACTAACAGGATTATTTGATGCAACTACAGATGCTGGTAGTCGTCAAGCAGTTGAGCAATTAAGTCATGAAATCGCTGCACAAGTACAGGCTACTCGTATCTGGCTAACGGCTGTTGATGACAAGGACTGGGAGCGCGAATGGATGAGTAATTACCATCCTATCGAATGTGCTAATGACTTATGGATCATACCTAACTGGATAACACCACCTAACCCTGAGGCCACTAATATCATTATGGATCCAGGCTTGGCATTTGGTACTGGCTATCATGCTACGACTCGACTATGCCTAGACTGGCTAACAGAGCAAGACTTAACAGACAAAGTGGTTATCGATTATGGTTGTGGTTCAGGCATTTTAGGTATTGCTGCTTTGCTATTAGGTGCGCGTCAGGTGTATGCGGTCGACATTGACCCACAAGCAGTACTTGCTACCAATCAAAATGCGCTACGCAACAATGTAGGTGATCGTCTGCAGGCATTCTTACCAGAAGAATTCACAGATTATTGCTCGAAAAATGATGTTTTGCCTGTCGAGATCATCGTTGCTAATATTTTGGCAAAGCCACTTATTGGTCTAGCACCTTACTTTGCCACACTAATTGCGCCTAAGGGCCGTATCGTATTGGCAGGCTTGATTGAATCGCAAACTGAGCAAGTAACTGAGGCTTATCAGCCTTATTTTTCACTCGACCCAAAGCATGCTTTTACTGCACAAGAAGATCAACATTGGCAGCGTTTATCAGGTACGTTTGCTAGCTAGCAACATTTAATTACATCTGTTACGATAGCAGGTAGTCAAATATTATGCATTTGAGACCACTCTGTCATTGCCCATAATTCATTTAAATTGAAAAGTATAAAGAGTATTATGGGCAGCAATTGGTGAGTGGCTAAACGGTATTGATAACCATACTTTTTTGGATTTACCTTTATGACCACGCCAATAAAAACTCAATGCCCCCATTGCCAAAACTGCTATAGCGTCAAACAAACTCAACTGAACCAAGTCAATGCTACCATTAGCTGCGATCGTTGCCAGCAAAGCTTTTTGGTCAATAAACATCTTGTGGTAAATTCTGATGTCATACACAAGCCTGCACTCAAGACTAGCATCCCTAATAAAAAATCAGCTCAAAACCAACCAATACCGAACGCACAAAAAGCGAATACTAGTAGCAATCAGTATAAACCTCAAAATGTGACGAATACTTCCACATCTTCACTTCGTAAGAAAAAATCATCTGATACTTTGATTCATGACGACTTAATCTATGATGATATGGATATAGATGAACCAGAAGAGGATATTCAAGAGTATGACTCACTAGATTGTATGAGCGCATGGTTATCCCAGCCAAGTAATACCGATGCTAGCATAACAATAAAAGAAAAACCCAAAGAGCTTTCCTCTAAGAAGGCTAATAAGAGCAGTCATTTGTCAGCAAAGAAAACATCTACAAATACAACAGCAGCATCCCCAGCAACGCAGGACATACTCAGCTCGGCAGCAGCCAACGATATTCATGCAAACGTTGACACTACTGATGATAATTCATGGCTACAAAAACTGTTAGAGGAACAAAATCAGCCCGAAGAATCACCATCAGATGACACAGATTTATCACAACTTCTATCTGATATGGGAGTACCTATTAAAGAGGAAGATTCCTCTGCTGAAGAACGTCTCAAAAAAACACCGCTGCCGTTTGCTCCAACTCCAACAACACGTTCAATTGCGTCATTATTGTGGATACTAGGTTGTTCGGTTTTAGTACTCCTACTCGCGGCACAGTATGTTATTTTTAACTTAGAAAACTTAGTCAAAAATCCAGTCTATGCTCAGCGTCTCCAATCAATATGCTCAGTTGCTGCTTGTAGTTTGCCCAGTGCGGACGTATCAACGCTTACCATCAGCAATGCTCGTCATAGGAGCAGCCAGATTAAAACTGCTGATACGTTTAGCGATATAAGCGCTACTTTAAGCAATGAAAGCATGCAATCACAACTGTACCCAAATATAAAAATAAGCGTTTATGGTAGAGACGATCTCATTGGAGAATTCGTTGCAGATCCAAACGATTATTTATTAGGAAAGCAAAGTCAGTTAGCTGCCAATACAGATAGGCAGTTACTATTCACTGTCCCTGTGTCTAGTGCTCAGATTCAAGAAATCACGATGACTGCTCTTTATTGATTTAGGGCGTCGTACATAGATGGGTGTAAGTAGGAAATATACTGTAAATACATTTTCAATTAGATCTTGATAGCCAAGATAACGATGAATCTGTCAGCGCTAAGCGATATTAATTTGATATACTATGGTTCTAATCTCTTATAATCAGACTTCTTCTTCATCTCAAGGATTTTATTTTATGGCACCTCACGCACAGCATAATGCCAATCATTTTGCTAAAAGCTCTGAGCATCTTGCCGATTATAATAAAGACGAATACCAATCTTCTACGCACGACTTTGATTTTGCTGCACAGAATTATACAAGTAGTGCACAGCAACCATTGCGAGTTCATGTAGAACGTGTGGTGCGTCAATACTTTGCGATGCTAGGAGATGAGATGCCTACTGATTTATACGAGCTGGTTTTAAAGCAAATCGAAGAACCTCTCTTATCTGTCGTCTTAGAAAAAACAAGAGGCAATCAAACTAAATGTGCCCAAATATTAGGTTTAAATCGAGGTACTTTGCGCAAAAAAATGAAAACCTATGATTTAATGTAGCATTATTATATGAGCTTACCCATCATTGACTGTCATTATGTATGGCAATCAAATGTTCGTCGCTTTATCTATCATGATACGGCATACAGTTGTCATCATCACTCTGCCAGACGTTTACGTCAGGCTTTTTTTATGGAAAATTTCTTATGAGTACAACCCCACTTGCCCTACTATCGGTTTCCGATAAGTCTAATATCGTCGAGTTTGCTCAAGGCCTTCTCAAAGCAGGTTTTGGTTTATTGTCTACTGGCGGTACTTATCGCTTGCTCACAGAAAACAACGTCGACGTGACTGAAGTATCAGATTACACAGGCTTTCCTGAAATGATGGATGGCCGTGTTAAAACGCTGCATCCTAAGATCCACGGTGGTATTTTAGGACGCCGCGGTACAGATGATGCAGTAATGAGTGATCATGCGATTGAACGTATCGACTTGGTCGTCGTGAACTTATATCCGTTTGCTGAAACTATCGCGCGTGCTGACGTGACTATGAACGACGCTATCGAAAACATCGATATTGGTGGTCCTACCATGGTTCGTTCAGCAGCGAAAAACCACGCGCATGTAGGTATCGTAACTGATCCAGCTGATTATGACCGTGTACTTAACGCCTTAGATGGTGGTACTGAACTGACAACTGCTTTGCGTTATGACTTAGCAGTAAAAGCCTTTGAGCATACTGCACAGTATGACGGTATGATTGCGAACTTCTTGGGTAGCCGTGTCAACGAAACTCAAGAACCAGAAAATTTCCCACGTACATTCAATGTACAGCTTGAAAAAGCACAAGACCTACGCTACGGCGAAAACCCGCATCAAAACGCGGCTTTCTATACTGAAAACCAACCTTTAAAAAGCAAACAAGCTTCAATCGCGACAGCTAAACAATTACAAGGCAAGGCCCTGTCTTATAACAACATTGCTGATACCGATGCCGCGCTTGAATGTGTCAAAGCGTTCAGTACCCCTGCTTGCGTAATCGTTAAGCACGCCAACCCTTGCGGCGTCGCAGTTGACAATGATCAAGTAGCTGCTTATAAAACTGCTTTTAGCACCGATCCTGAATCATCTTTTGGTGGTATCATCGCATTCAACCGTCCATTGACGCTTGCTGCTGCAAAAGCCATTATTGATAACCAGTTCGTAGAAGTAATCATAGCGCCTAGTATCGAAGACGGTGTACTTGAAGCGACAGCTACTAAGAAAAATGTACGCGTATTGGTATGCGGTGAGCTACCAGCCCCAGATCAGCGTGATAATCAGCTTGACTACAAGCGTGTCAACGGTGGCCTGCTGGTACAAGAGCAAGATCTTGGCTTAATCACTGCCAATGACCTAAAGATCGTCACTGACGTACAACCTACTGAAGCACAAATTGCCGACCTGCTATTTAGCTGGAACGTAGCAAAATACGTCAAATCTAATGCCATTGTCTATGCAAAAGGCCAACGCACTATCGGTGTTGGTGCAGGCCAAATGAGCCGTGTTAACTCAGCACGTATTGCGGCTATTAAGGCAGAACATGCTGGATTAGCGACTGAAGGCGCTGTTATGGCATCAGATGCGTTCTTCCCTTTCCGTGATGGCATTGATAACGCTGCTGAAGTAGGCATCTCTGCTATCATTCAGCCAGGTGGCTCTATGCGTGATGACGAAACTATTGCTGCTGCTAATGAGCATGGTATCGCAATGGTATTCACTGGCATGCGTCATTTCCGCCACTAAATAATCACATGTTAATTTAAGGCTGGTATTAGTAGCAGTAACAAATATAAGTACTGCTACTAATTTTCAGTTTATATGGATTTCGTGATAATTATCGTTAAAAAATCCCCACAAAAAAAAAGCCACTGTATCAATCGATACAGTGGCTTTTTTCACATCTAAGAATAATCTAGCAAATATTTAGCGACCTTGTGCGTTTGCCATGTTGCTTTCATTAATCTCAACTGTATACACCAAACGTAGGTAGTCCAAATAGTCTTGCAACTGATCTTGACCTAAGTTGTCACGAATGATACTGGCCGTTTGTGCTCTTTGTACGTCAGACAACGATGATTGCTGCTCGGTCTTAATACGATCTCCAACCAATAGCGTTGCACCCGTCTCAGTTTCGCTAGCAATTGCGACGACACTATCAGCAGCAGCCTGCTGGCTAAATGCCAATCCACGCTCTTTGTCTGTTAGCTGTGTCGTTTGACGGTTGATCTCACCCAGTGCTTGGAAGCTTACCGACTGCTGACTAATATCAGCTGGCGTTTTGATACCAGCGGCTATTGCTTTGGCGTCGTTTAGTGCTAATGCCGTCGCTTTCTGCTGGCGTAGTATTTGGGTGATTCTTGGTGTTGCATTTGCTAAAGTAAGCGTCTTAGTAGGACGATAGTTACTTGGTTGCACCCATACAGTTCCATTACCCACTTCGATACCAGCAGTCACTGCTTGGTCCTGAATGGTGAATTCATCGAAAGCTTGCTTGATCACTGCTGGTTGTGACAATACCGATTGATTGTTCTCTTTGCGATAGTCTTTCAAACGTTTCAATGTCACATTCTCTTGTTGAGCAATGTCTTCAATACTAAAACCATCTGCCGCCATGTCATTAATGGCCGTCACTTTATCGGCATACATCTCTTGACGCTTATAATCTGTTGCTTTTGCTGTCAGTTCATCACGCATACTATCTAGCGTTGGTGCTTTGTTGCCATTGTCTTCTGTTACAGTAAATATCTGATAGCCAAAGCTGGTCTTGATAGGCGCGGTTACATCACCAACACTCAACCCTTCTAATGCAGCTTGTACCGTATCTGCATCACTACCAAAAACTGATGGATTAAAGCGACCGATACCACCACCTGTCTCTCCTGATGGATCATCTGATTCTGCTTTAGCTACGGCTGTAAAAGACTCTCCTTTATCTAGGCGAGCTTTAACATTTTCTGCTCTTGCTTTAGCGTTCTCACCTGTTAATAAGATTTGACTAATTTGACGCTCATCAACGATGGCTTGTTCTTGCTTATAAGCTTCATATTGCTGCTGCAGCTCTTCTGTTGTAACGTCAGTTACTTGAATGGTTTGAGGGCTCAGTTGTAAATAAGCCAAATCAACCATTGCCGCACTTTTTAGTGTGTCTTTGTTGGCATCGTAATAAGATTGAATGTCTGCTTGGCTGAGCTTAACCTTGTCAGCATAATCCTGCCAATTAAAGCGATGCACCCAAACGTTGCGTGACTCAAGCTGTAAATCAATCAACTGACTAACTGCTTGCATAGGATAGACGGCCGTACCGACGATACTGGCGTTCAATTGATCCAAGCTTAACTGGTTACGAAATTCAGCAAACAATTGGTTTTTGGTCATGCCGCGCTGACGCAAGAAGTTCGAAAACTGATCGTTTGAGAAGTTACCGTCTGCGTCTTGGAATATTTCCTCTTGGCGCAACAAACGGTTGATCGTGTCATCAGAAACTGTCATGCCAAGCTTGCCTGCTTGCTGCTCCAACAACGTACGATCGATGAGACCCTTTAATACTTGCTCATGAAGCACATCTTCATTCAATAAGCTGGCATCTTCGACCTGTTCTAGCACTTCAGAACGACGGCTATTGACAGCAGTTTGATACTCGGACAGTCCTACGCTTGACTCACCTACCTGCGCAATCTGGTTAGGATCGATGTGACTGCCAAAATAGCTTTCGACACCCAAGAGAGCGAGCGGCGATAGGCATAAAATCAATAAAATGCGACCTGGCCAGCTTTTTAAGAAATCGCGCAATTTATCCATAGTTATCTCTGCTTTATTAACCTATATTGATGAAAAACCATTGTGATATTTCTAGGAGCTGTTAAGTGCAACCTGCCAATATCAGTGCTATCTAAGCTGGCAATGGTAAGAGTAAGAGCGTATGTATTTTATAGTAAAAAACAAAATTTATTAAAGAAATCCGACTTAAATGACATACCTATCGCGCGCCCTATGATACGTGATTTTTCATCTATACTCAAAATATTCACGACGCACAATAAAAACTATAGCGATAAAAAAAGCACCTAAATATTAGGTGCTCTCTTCGATGGCTAGCTGATTGACTCAGCTATAGTCCACCGACTATCATTCTACGCTAAAAAAAGCGGCTTAGTTTAAGCGCTCTTTTAAGTTTTTACCAGCTTTGAAGCTTGGTACTTTGCTTGCTGGAATGCTTAGTTCTTCGCCAGTCTTAGGGTTACGACCAGTGCGTGCTTTGCGATCTTTTACACTAAAAGTACCAAAGCCAACTAATGAGATGCTATCGCCAGCTTCTAGCGCTTCGCCAACACTTTCCATAACAGCGTTTAATGCATCACCAGCTTGGGTTTTATTTAGACCACTTTTGTCTGCGATGCTATCAATTAATTCTGACTTATTCATAAAATTTCCTTCAAGTTTAAGGGGATAATAAATGCTCACGCCAAGTATTGTAACGCTCTCATGGTGCTTACGCAATAAAAACTACCTAACTGGCGCATTAGCAGGTTCTTCTTTGTTATCGTCTTTATATCAAGGCAGCATAAGGAGCGCAAGCGATTTTACATATTTTTGTGCTCTATACTACGTATTTGACACCTAATGTTACGCAAAGCGTTAAGAATTTCTCATATAAGCTAATTTACATCACTGAGGCGATGGGGTTTACTATCGTCTATGCCATTGAGCATCTGATAGTTGGCGCCTATGCATTGTTATTCATTGTGTTTGTATACTACTGGTCATAAATAAGAGTGTCTTTATTGACTGCTAAATTGTAATGTAATAGTTTAGCCACTACAGAAACTAGCGTTACTTTTTATTATAAAGACGTTACTATAAGCGAAATATCACTGCAAATCCTAGGCGAATACAGACTTCTGTTTGCTAAAAACATAAAATTTGCTAAATAAAAAACGGATTATTTACATGAAGCGTTCTACGTTGTCTCACTCTTTTCTTAATATCATTTTAGTATTTATCGAGTCGGCGCTGACATTGCTGTTACGTTTGGATCCTGAATTGCGCAAAGCCGCTTACCCGCTTGCCAAGCAAGGCACTGTGGTGGCGCTTCGCTTGTATTTACCACATGTAGAAGTGTTTGCCACTTTTAATACCAAGGGCGTACTACTGGATGCTCAACTGCCAATTGGCCGTAGTGAGCCTGACGTGGTTATTAATGCCTATAGCATACAAGTTATCAATGCTATCACTACTCATGACAGCGAAACGACTGAAAAGTTACAGATGCGCGGCGAATCGATTCAAGTACAACTGGTTAAACAGTTTATTATGCAACTTGGACTTGCCAGCCTAATCCAAGGACTAATCAAAAAAATAAAAGGTGACAAAACTAAAACCAAACCTACAGAAGCTGATTTGGAAGAAAAAAAGAACAACTATAAACTTCGTATCAAAGAACAGCAGACGCAGATTAATACTCTGACCATCAAGAATCGTGAACTTGAAACAACCGTAAAAGAGCTTCAAAGTAAGCAAAAAACGTTGATGATTGTCACTGTTATTGCGCTTGTGATTACGATCGGTTCAGTCATTGCCCTATTAATGAATTAGTTTTGGCTCGTTGTATTACTTACAAATAAGCGTTCAATGTCTTCAATAGGTATTGAACGCTTATTTTTTACTTTGTTAAATCTGTCTGTAGCACAAAAATCAAGCTACCCATGCTTCCCTCATATACCTTTTTTAAACATCATTGTTTTTATCAATTACAGCAATAAGCTTGATTAACCATTGAACCACACTTTAATCTTGACTAAATTACTCAGGATTAAGTATAATTACCTTAATCGTTGCACACATCGGGTTAATCATCTGTTGTTCAATAGCGATAAGACAAAACTTAGCTGATTTATTATTGATTACTCTTTTTATTTTATGAGTGCTCATGCAAACTCTTGGCTAAGATCGTTGTTAAACATAAATGACATCAAGTTTGGAGATAACACATGCGTTTGACTACTCGGGGCAGATACGCTGTTACCGCATTATTAGATTTGGCATTGCAGACTAGCCAACAAGACAGTGCTGTATCGCTATCCGATATCGCCAAGCGGCAATCTATTTCTATCTCATATCTTGAACAGTTATTTTCTAAACTTCGTAAACGTGGTCTTGTCACGAGTATTCGCGGTGCTGCAGGTGGTTATCATCTGGCTAAACCACTGAATGAGATAGATGTAATGAGCATCATATCTGCGGTTGATGAGTCGGTAAACGCGATGCAATGTGAAGGGCGCGGTGATTGTCAAGGTGGTACAATGTGCCTAACTCACGATCTATGGTGTGCACTATCAAATCATATCGAACAGTACTTGAAAAATATAACATTAGCGCAATTATTAGATATGGAAAACGTGCAGTCAGTATCAGATCGTCAGCACACCTCTACACAAGATATTTCCATAAAGGACATTAACACTATTACTCTATCGAACAGCGAGGCAAACCCAGCATGAGCCAACATAACAACCTTATATACTTAGATTATGCCGCCACTACCCCAGTTGCTAAATCAGTAGCTACTAAGATGAGCGAGTATTTGACTGTAGATGGTGTCTTTGGTAACCCAGCTTCACGCTCACATGGTTACGGCTGGCAAGCAGAAGAAGCAGTAGAAACTGCTCGCGGTCAAGTTGCTGAAGTCATTAACGCTGATCCACGCGAAATTGTCTTTACTTCTGGTGCAACTGAGTCTGACAACCTAGCTATCAAAGGTGCAGCACATTTTTATCAGTCTCGTGGTAAGCATATCATTACCAGTAAAATTGAGCACAAAGCGGTACTAGATACCTGCCGCGAGCTTGAGCAAGAAGGCTTTGAGATTACGTATCTTGAGCCACAGCCAAGCACAGGTCTTATCCTGCCAGAGCAAGTAAAAGAAGCACTGCGTGATGATACAATTTTAGTATCACTTATGATGGTCAACAATGAGCTTGGTACTATTACTGATGTTGCAGCGATTGGTGAAATCACCCGTGAAGCTGGCGTGGTTTTCCATGTTGATGGCGCGCAGGCTGTCGGTAAAGTAAAAATCAATCTTGAAGAAATGAAAATTGATTTAATGAGTTTCTCAGGCCATAAAGCATACGGGCCTAAAGGTATCGGCGCATTATTTGTTCGTCGTAAGCCACGTATTCGCTTGAAAGCTGAGCAACATGGCGGTGGTCATGAGCGCGGTATGCGTTCAGGTACTTTACCAACGCATCAGATTGTTGGTCTAGGAGCAGCATTTGCTTTGGCTAACGAGCGTTATGAAGAAGACCACGCACATGCAGCCAAACTACGTCAAAGACTTTGGGATGGCCTGCAAGACATCGAAGAGATTTACTTAAACGGCGATCTTGAGAATAGCGTGCCAAACATCGTAAACATCAGCTTTAACTTTGTTGAAGGCGAGTCATTGATGATGTCGCTTAAAGACTTAGCGGTATCATCAGGTTCAGCCTGTACATCAGCGACGCTTGAGCCATCATATGTACTACGTGCAATTGGTCGCCCAGACGAATTGGCACATAGCTCAATCCGTTTTAGCTTCGGCCGTTATACCACTGACGAAGACATTGATACTGTCATCAAACAGATGCATGAAGCTGTTGATAAACTACGTGCTCTATCACCACTTTGGGATATGTATCAAGAAGGTGTTGATTTAAACTCAGTTGAATGGGCTGAGCATTAATTTCTAATATGGCTTTTTAGTATAGCTAGCAACATATATTTATTACACAATTGATCAGACAATTAAATTAAGCGTTTGACCCCAATTATCGATGAGTAGTTAAGCATTTAAAGCTGATAAACGACTACTCATCATCTAACTAGGAGAAAACCCCATGGCCTATAGTGACCAAGTTATTGATCATTACGAAAACCCACGCAACGTTGGTAATCTTGACAAAAGCGCCAAAAACGTTGGTACTGGTATGGTCGGCGCCCCAGCATGTGGCGATGTAATGCGTCTACAAATCCAAGTCGACGACAATGGCATTATCGAAGATGCGCGTTTCAAGACTTATGGCTGCGGTTCAGCAATTGCTTCAAGCTCGCTTGTTACTGAGTGGCTAAAAGGCAAGAGCTTGGACCAAGCTGGCGAAATCAAGAACAATGATATTGCTCAAGAACTGGCTTTACCACCAGTAAAAGTGCATTGCTCTGTACTTGCAGAAGACGCCATTAAAGCCGCTATTAGCGATTATAAAGGTAAGCATGGCGCAGCAGCTCCAACAGAAGAAACTGCGATCTAAGTTAAGCTAAGTCTGCTAGCGTATGCGCTACGTTGTACTAGCAACGCTAAAGTAGCGATATACAATCGCTACTGACGCTAAAGAGGTGACAATGACACTTATGTAATTGTCACCTTTTGTTTTCTGATAGTTGCAAGCCTATCGTTTTGGCAATCTTATAATTACGACTGCCATTTTATCTATATTTTTTTATTGATGTTTATGATTAATAGTCAATGGGAGTTGGCATGATTGAAATGACAGAACGCGCCGCTCAGCATGTTCGAGACTTTTTGGACAATCGCGGTAAAGGCGAAGGCATTCGAGTTGGTATCCGTACGGCGGGTTGCTCAGGCTTGGCTTATGTTTTAGAGTTTGTAGATACCCCTGATGAAAATGACACGCGTTATGAGAGTCGCGGTGTTAGCATTTTTATTGATCCCAAAAGCCTAGTGTATCTAGACGGCTTATTGATGGATTATGAAAAAGAAGGTCTAAACGAAGGCTTTAAATTCACCAACCCTAACCAAAAAGGTGAATGTGGTTGCGGTGAGTCTTTTACAGTTTAATTGTTTGATGCCTGAAAGCTGATAGTTTATGTTCAAATAATTTTCATACGAACAGTCCATTATCTCTATTACAGCGATGAAGAATGGTTAATTTAGTTACTTCATCAAGCGACTTAGATATTCTTAGCTAGGTACTGACTTCAAAAAAATAAAAAAGAAAGGCATTAGATTATGACAGACATCACTTCAGAGCCACAATTTGATAACTTCTTTGCCCTATTTGAGCAGCCTGTACAATTTGAGATCAATCAAAACAGTCTAGATCAACGTTTGCGCCTACTACAGAAACGCTATCACCCTGATAATGTTGCTAAGAATCAGACTGACATGGTTCAAGCACAGCTACAGTCTGAAAAAGCATCAGCTCTAATCAATCAAGGGTATCAAACACTAAGCGCCCCTGATAGCCGTGCTGGTTATTTGTTAGACATGGCGGATCAAGCACAAAATCTAGAGCATTCAATCGCAGATTTGGACTTTTTGGAAGATGCGATGCAGATGCGTATGGACTTAGATGACGCTATCGAAGACAAAGACCTTTCGGTCTTGCAGCAACTACATCCTCAAATTACAGATCGTCTAGCAAATCAATCTGAACGCTTTAATAACGCTTATCAAAATCAAGATTGGCAAACAGCGATTGATGCGACACAGAAACTAAAATTTTTAGTTAAGCTAAATGCTGATGTGACGACGGGGCTTGATGACGTTGCAAATTCATCGCACTCAGATGACGATGACCTGTACGTCTAAACAGCTGTGGGTATATCTCTCACTATCAAGCTAAATTCTATATATTTGATTAAAATAGTGACCATGATACCGTATAATCTTTGAGTCTAAGCGCATCAGACTGTCAGAATCTTTATTCTATGGAGTGAGATTACAGACGCTAAGCTCTCGCACTGCATATGCTCCATTTTACTTATTCATTTTATCTCTGAGTTATCCTTATGTCTTTAATGCAAATTGCTGAACCCAATCAAAGCGCTCAACCTCACCAACATAAATTTGGCTTGGGCATCGACCTTGGTACTACACGCTCGTTGGTTGCGGTAGTGCGTTCAGGTAAGGCACAAGTCTTAGAGGCAGGCGCAGCGACAGATACGTTATTACCGTCTGTTGTCTATTATCCAGCTACTGGCACGCCATTAGTTGGCCATGATGCCCTAACGCATTTAGCGGATGATCCAAAAAATACGATCGTCTCGGCTAAGCGTTTTATGGGTCGTAGCCAAGCTGATATTAAGTTCTCCCATCCCTATGAGTTGTCTGGCAGCAAAGATGATATGCCCGCCTTTGTTACGGCACAAGGCGAGGTTTCTCCTGTTGCAGTATCAGCGCATATCTTAGCCGCTCTTGAACAACGTGCAGCGAGTGCCTTACCTGCAGATAGCATTGAAGGTGCCGTGATTACGGTTCCAGCTTATTTTGATGAGGCACAGCGCCAAGCAACCAAAGATGCTGCTCAGGCAGCGGGTATTAACGTACTTCGCTTGTTAAATGAACCAACTGCTGCTGCAGTTGCTTATGGGCTTGACCAATCATCAGAAGACAGTAAAAAAGAGAGCTATTACTTAATTTATGATTTGGGCGGTGGTACGTTTGACGTCTCTATCTTAAAGCTTACTGATGGTGTCTTTGAAGTATTGGCAACGGGTGGTAATAGCGCACTAGGCGGCGATGATGTTGATCGTCTTATTACCAATTGGATTATTAAACAATTAAATATCGATCCAAAGGACGTCAGTCTGCATGACAAATCAATACTAGCTCAGCAAGCCAAAGCCTATAAGCAAGAATTGACTGATGCTGAACAAGTGGATATTAGTGTTACTATCAATGGACAGTCTTATCAAGGTGTATTAAGCCGTACAGATGTACTAGCTATCGTAGAGCCTGTTAGTCGCCGTACGCTAAGTGTGTGTGAACAAGTCCTACGTGATGCCAAGCTATCTACTACAGATTTAGATGAAGTTATCTTAGTGGGCGGTTCAACTCGTATGCCCGCAGTACAGCAAGTCGTGACTGAATTTTTTGCTAAACAGCCTCTTTGTCGTCTGAATCCAGATGAGGTTGTTGCTCTAGGTGCTGCTCAGACTGCTCATCAATTGGTTAATGGTGATAGTGACAACAATTTACTATTATTAGACGTGACACCGTTATCGCTAGGTCTTGAGACGATGGGTGGTTTGGTCGAAGTACTGATTCCGCGCAACACGCCTATCCCTGTAAAAAAACGCCAAGTGTTTACCACTTATCAAGATGGTCAAACAGGTATGGTGATTCACGTGGTGCAAGGTGAGCGCGAAACGGTAGAAAACTGTCGCTCTCTTGGACGCTTTGAGCTGTATGGCATCCCGCCAATGAAAGCTGGGTTTGCTCGTATCGAAGTCACCTTTAGTATTGACGCTAACGGCCAGCTTACTGTTAGTGCACAAGAAACCACGACCAAAACAGAAAGTAAAATCGAGATCGTGCCTTCTTATGGGCTATCAGATGAGCAAAAAGAACAGTTGCTTATTTCAGGGTTCAAACACGCAGAAGAAGATAAAAATGCGCGCTCTTTGATCGAGACAAAAGTAGAAGCGGAACGTGAAGTACTAGCATTAGAGTCGGCACTAAACGAATTTGCAGCGTTGCTCTCTTCTGATGAGCAGCAATCTCTAGCAAAGCATATACAGTCGCTACGTGCGTCTCTCAGTACTGATGATTTAGCGCTTATTGAAGCAAAGCAGGCACAGCTAAAGCCACATAGTGATGCCTTTGCTGCACGTATCATGAATCAAAGCGTCAAGACCAGCATGGCAGGTACTAGTGCCAAAGACTGGTAACAAATACATCGATATATATAGCTTAGCTGACGTATTAAGTTAACTTCTAATATTTTTTAAATTGATTAGC
The DNA here is from genome assembly GCF_052376235.1 of Psychrobacter sp. AOP7-A1-24. Classification (NCBI taxonomy): domain Bacteria; kingdom Pseudomonadati; phylum Pseudomonadota; class Gammaproteobacteria; order Moraxellales; family Moraxellaceae; genus Psychrobacter; species Psychrobacter sp. AOP7-A1-24. The sequence continues at coordinate 55,362 of NZ_JBQSVM010000018.1, forward strand.
ATCGGACAGATAATTTATGCCAAAAGTTACCGTATTACCCCACCACGAAATTTGCCCTGAAGGCGCAGAAGTTGAGCTACAGGCTGGTGAAAACTTATGTAAAGCACTTTTAGAAAAAGGTATTAAAATCGAGCATGCATGTGAGATGTCAAAAGCTTGTACCACATGTCATGTCGTAGTACGTAAAGGTTTCAACAGTTTAGATGAAATGGATGATGTCGAGGCAGATCTACTTGATCGTGCTTGGGGTTTAGAACCTGATTCACGTTTGTCTTGTCAGGTTATGCTTGATGATAAAGATTTAACCATCGAAGTACCTAAATATACGCTTAATCATGCCAAAGAAAACCATTAGACGCTGATAGTACTTCCAGTTATGACTAAAAAGGCCAGCTATGTGATAGCTGGCCTTTTTTTATATAGGATTTTAAGATATTAATCTTGAAATACTTATTTGCGATTAGAGTCTTCACGTTTACTTTCTACAGCTGTACTCGTTACTATTTTTTCTTCTTGCTCTATACGCTCCAGCGCAAAATTTAAGCGAGCTCTAATATCTTGATAATCATTGTCTTTCATATCTTTAAAATTCAAATGCAAGTTGAAACCAGGTAATGTGTGGTCGACCCATTTAGACAGATGACCTGCTGTATCGGTGCTAGGATCAAATACTTGCCACGCATTAACTTTCTCGTCGAGACCTTTTAAGCAAAGCGCTGCAACGTGTGCGCATTCATAGTTGTGGCATATATAGTCGTAAGTGCTTTCGCTGACCAATATCTGATCTTTACCAGCACAAGCCTCAAGTCTAGAAGCTAAATTAGCTTCTTTACCAATAATTGTATAACTAAGCCGACTATTGCTACCAAAATTACCAACGTGACAATATCCGGTTGTGATTCCGATACGTATATATAAACCTTCAAAGCCCATTAACCGCCATTTTTGTCGTAGAGTACGCATTTCGCGGCGCATATCAATTGCCATCGCCACACAATCTAGTGCATCTTGACGCGAGCCACGGCTATTCGGTTCACCGAAAAAGCATACCATACCATCACCAATGAACTTATCCAGCACTGCGCCATGTTTATCAGCGATCGACGTCATGCAAAGCATATAAGTATTGAGAATATCTGCCAAGTTATCAGAACTTAGACTATCAGACAATTCGGTAAATCCAACGATATCTGAAAACATGATCGTTATTTTTGCGCGTTTATTAGAAACCTTAACTGGGCTATCTGATTTAACAATAGGCTCCCAAATTTGTGGTGGCATAAATCGAGTCAGTTTATTGATCACTGATACCATTGTTCTTACACGGCCTTTAGCTTTATATGCGGAGGCTTTATAACCAGTATATTCTTGGTACATGCGTCGAAACTGACAAAGGATGACGGTCATACTACTTAACATTACTGTAGGAGGTAACCAACCACTTGCACAGTCCAGCTCATTGCTACTTAGGATAGTACTGACATAATAGAAAATAATTGCAGTCACTAGAGCTACTGCAATCAACCTCAGTTGATTGTCAGGGCGACTAAAAATAATACGGATGCCAATTAGAGACACTAAACTGAGCGATATAACAGTACAGAACTGTAACGTTCCAATGACAACTGACAATAGAATGATGACAATACTAGATGTCCAAAAACTGGTCTGGCGTCGATAGTTATAAATTAAAATCATCAAACTTGGCAGGGTAACAATGACTAGAAGCGCCATGGCTGGTGGGCGAAACTCAAAATGCAGTGCAAGTAGTATAACAGTGAATATTAGAACAAACACTTCAGGATAATCGAATCGACAAGTTTGACCTGCCTTTAACGGCGTCATCGATTTGAACGTCTCTGATAAAGGCATATGAAGGTCACTTAAATGATTCGAACGATACGAGAGAGACGGATAAAGCACACTAGCACATGTGTATTATTTGCCCTTATGATGATTTACCATAAGATATATTTAATAATATATTATACTTTTGAAATAAGTTAAAACATAGGTCATTGGTTACTGAAAAGCGACCTTTTGTCCAATTTACCTTCTCCCTTACAATTTTTTAAAATTTAATTAAAAAAGGCCAGATACTTCTAAGTATCTGGCCTTCTCTTTCATATATACGATTAGCATTCAATCTATTTCTATTAAAGGTAGAATAGATTGATTATACCATTTGCCAATCAAACGGCATTTGATGATGACCACGTAGCGCCATCATTAATGTTTGCTGCATCTGCGCTAATACTTCTTTGGTATATGGAACAGCTGGCACACCCCATACTGGGTTTGGCCATTGCATGTCATTTTGATAACGGACGATATGATGAAAATGAAGCTGTGGCACTTGATTGCCAAGAGCGGCCACATTCATTTTGTCAGCCTGAAAAGTCTTAGCCAGCTGACTCGACAACCAGCTCGATTCTCGTAAGAACTGCGTTTGATCAGCTTCAGATAGCTCATACAGCTCTTTGATGCCTGAAACACGTGGCACTAATATAAGCCAAGGAAATTGGCAGTCATTGATTAAACGACAAGTGGATAATGGAAAATCCCCCACTAAAAAACTATCAGCAGCAAGTTTATGATGAAGTTGGAACATAATGACGGTTCTCTTGTTGTTTAATGCAAATAAGAATACAGAAAGTTAAAAACTTAGTTTGGCTATTTTATCAGTTATCTGGTTGATAAAATAGCGCCATGATTTATTGGCTTATAGTAACTACCTAGCCTGCTTTATATCGAGCTATGTATTAAGTAGACTCTGTCACCATATGCTCGCTAAAATAGCGCAACAGTTCTTGTATGACCGTCACGCGCTGCTGCGGTGTGGCCAGTTTATCCGCATTTTGGTAACGAATACCAGCTGCGCCATTCATACGATAATGCTGACCATTTGATTGGATCAACTTAATGATAGCTAGCGCATCAACTGGAGTATCTGGCGCAAATTCTAGTGTCATACTACTACTATTAGCATCAATTTTATTGATTTTCAGTGGCTCTGCTTGTAAACGTAATCCATGAATAGCAAATAACTGCTTGGTTTGATCTGGTAGTGCCCCAAAGCGGTCAATCATCTCCGTACGGATATCGGTCAACGATTCTTTGTCATCGGTATTGCTAATACGCTTATAGAACAATAAACGCTGATGCACATCGTGTAGATACTCCTCTGGGATGAGGGCGGAACTGTGTAGATTGATTTCACTGGTGAGCGATAATGGTGTATTTAAATCAGGCTCTTTGCCAGCTTTAATCGCCTTAGTCGCACGCTCAAGCATATCCATATATAAGCTGAAGCCAATCGCTTGCATATTACCACTTTGCTGCTTACCCAATATCTCCCCTGCGCCGCGGATCTCTAAATCTTCACTTGCCAGCATAAACCCTGCACCCAGAGTATTGGCGCGTTCAATCGCATGTAGACGTCGCTTGGCATCACCTTTGAGGCCTTTTAGAGAAGGCACTAATAAGTAGCAATACGCTTGATGATGACTACGTCCTACTCGGCCACGCAGCTGATGTAATTGTGCAAGGCCAAACTTATCAGCTCGCTCAATAATGATCGTATTGGCATTGGGTACATCAATACCCGTCTCGATAATGGTAGAGCAAACCAACACATTGAATTTTTTATGATAGAACTGCTGCATGATCTGCTCAAGCTGACGCTCTTGCATTTGTCCATGAGCAACACCTACGCGAGCTTCTGGCACTAGGTCACGAATAGTCTCTGCCATGCGCTCAATACTGGCAACATCATTATGTAGTAGATACACTTGACCACCACGTAAAAGCTCACGCAATATGGCTTCTTTCATTAATGCTTCTGTCTTTTGCATCACAAAAGTCTTGATAGCAAGGCGACGTGCAGGTGGAGTGGCGATAATCGACATATCACGCATGCCTGAGAGCGCCATATTGAGCGTTCTAGGAATTGGCGTCGCTGTCATAGACATGCTATCGACATCTGTCTGAATGGCCTTGATACGCTCTTTATGGCGCACGCCAAAACGATGTTCTTCATCGACAATCATCAGACCTAAATTAGAAAATTTCACATCTGGTTGTAGCAGTTTATGAGTACCAATGACAATGTCTACTTTACCAGCAGCCAAATCAGCCAGTACTGTTTCTTGATGTTTTTTGCCACCAAAGCGCGACAAGCTCTCGATACGAACTGGCCAATCGGCAAAACGGTCGCGGAAGTTGTCTTCATGCTGACCAGCAAGTAATGTTGTAGGTACTAATACAGCAACCTGATAACCAGCACTAACAGCAATAAAGGCAGCGCGCATCGCTACTTCTGTTTTGCCAAAACCAACATCGCCGCAAATAAGACGATCCATCGGTTGGTTTTGTCTCATATCTTCTATCACGGCATGAATGGCATTGGCTTGGTCAGCGGTTTCTTCAAAGGCAAACTGACTGGCAAATAGCTCATACTGCGATGGATCTATTTTGAAATGAATACCAACTTTGGCCTCACGTCTTGCCTGCATATTAAGCAGTTCTGCAGCAACGTCATGAATTTGCTCTAACGCCTTTTGCTTGGCTTTATCCCATTTGCCACTACCAATCTTATGCAGTGGCGCTAAGGCTGGATCGCCGCCACTATAGCGGCTAATCATTTGCAAATTGGCGACTGGCACATAGATACTAGCATCATCGGAATACTTTAGATGAATAAACTCTTGCTCGCCATCGCCGACATCCAAAGTAATCAAGCCATTGTAACGACCAATACCATGCTCAATATGTACCACTGGACTGCCATCTGTTATTTCAGTGACGCTCTTGACCAAAAACTCTTCTGACACACCACTTTGGCGACGACGGCGTGTCTGCAAGACTTGACGACCAAACAGCTGTGTCTCGCTAATCAATACTAAGCGTTCAGGTATATAGACACCACGTTCAATTGGTGCCACGGTCAAACCGACATGCGGTAGATGACTGTTGTTATTGGTAGTGTTAGCTTTATCTGCGGCTAAGAATGCCTCAAAGCTATCGTACGCCTTGATATCAATCTTGCTCTTAAACAGTTCAATGAGAATCTCGCGACGGCCTGCGGTCTCTGCAACGACTAGTACAGGTGTTGAAGTTTTTGACTGCGTATCCAAAAAGTCGAGCAATTCGGATAATGGTTCAGACTTTTGATGATTGACTGCTAACTGCGGCGGCTCTTGTGCCTTGATTGTAACTAATCCTTGTTGCTTATTCTGAACCACCTCATCACGAGCACTTAATATTACTCGTGGATACTGGTTTAGCTGCTCGTTAAGCGCGTTAGATAATAGATACAGCAGTGTTGGCTCTACAATAGGCTTGTCAATATCATGCCGACGCTCTTCGTAGCGGCGCTGAATTTGTGACCAGTAGTCAGCTTGCCTTTCATTAATTAATTCATCAGTGATAAACAATGCATCACTTGGTAAATAAGAGAATAAACTACTCTCCGCCTCCCAATCTTTTAAATTGAAAAATAGCGGTTGATAATATTCAAGACCGCTACTGGCAATTCCTGCCATCACGTCTTTATGTAGCTCAGATTTGCGGCTACTGGCATTAGGGAACATAGCAGCAAAGTTTGTGCGGAAGGTCTCACGCCCTTCGTCAAGCGGAAACTCTTTTGCAGGCAAGATTTGAAATTGTTCGATAGGTTTAGAGATATCTGGCATCTTATGTAGTAATGACAACGATTCTTTCGCCATACTGGTATCGTTGCCCGTTAACATCGCCTTCAGATCATCGACAGTCAAGGTGCGCTGTGTTTGAGGATGAAAAAAGCGAATGGTTTCGATTTCATCATCAAACAAATCTAAACGTAGAGGAAACGGCTGACCCATCGCAAAGATATCAATAATACTGCCACGTACTGCAAACTCACCTGGTTCAAAGACATTTTCAACCGCGCGGTAGCCTGCCTTTGCCAATAGCCCACGTTGGGTATTGATATCAAACCGATCGCCAACACTCAAATCAAAATGCTGACCAATCAGCCAGCTTGGCGGTGCAACGCGATGCATAAGGGCTTGTATCGAAATAAGCAGCACGCCCGTTTTGGGCATATCCGTCAATAGATTGATACGTTCACTGACGATGTCTTGATGTGGTGACAGCTCATCGTAAGTCAGCGTCTCCCAATCAGGAAACACGTAGGCATCGACGCCACAAAACGCCAACTCGGTTTCTATCTGATTAAGTTGGTTTTGGTCGCGTGCAACCACGACCTTTAATCGCTCGGCAACATTCCATAGTGGCATTTGAACCAAGCTTGCCAGCCACAAACTACTGACTGCACCATGGACAGGGGCTAGCCAACGCCGCTCGGCATTTTGGATAGGAAACAACTGCTGGTTAATAGGATCAAACGCGTCAGTCAAAGCAATGATAGGCATAACAGATAGGATCAGAAATAAGGAATTAGAAAGCTATTATACGAATATTTGAACAATTACCAATACGATTTGACAAAACCAAACAGTTTGTTAGTATGGCACGCTTTTGACCATTACCGTTTTAAGCTCACTTTTTATGGTTAGCATGTGATTATTTCTAGATAAAATTTTACCTATTATCTCCTATAAATACTTCTAAATGAGTGTCAACTACTCAGTAATTTGTACTCTTTATAACACTGTAAAAGCATTTTTACATTACCTAAAATCTAAAGCTTGTAGCTGCCAAAAACTATTGATTATCAATGAATGGTCGATACTTTGACGGTGTCCAGCTCAGCTAACTCATCAGGAGATTCGTCACCTATGAACGAGCAAAAACAGATCCCAAAGCATCTTCTCGAAAAGTTTCGCCGCAGACTCTATACCACTGAGCATAAAACTGGTGAAAACAACACTGAAATATTGGGTTTAGATTTACACAGACCTGTATTCTTTTTTACCGCTATTGCCGTTATCGGCTTTGTATTGTTTGCATTATTATTACCTAATATAGCTAACTCTTGGCTAAATGGTACTCAAGATTGGGTAGTCAATAGTTTTGACTGGCTGTTTATCAGCACGGCTAATATTATGGTGATATTTAGCCTGATATTGATTGTATCCCCCTATGGCAGCATCCGAATTGGTGGTATAAATGCCAAACCTGATTTCAATCGGCGCTCATGGCTCTCAATGCTATTCGCAGCTGGTATGGGCATCGGCCTTATGTTTTGGAGTGTGGCTGAGCCGTTAGCTTATGCAAGCGGTTGGGCAGGTACACCACTCGGTGTGGCAGCAGACAGCCCTGAAGCTTACCGTGCTGCTATGGGTGCAACCATGTATCACTGGGGTTTACACCCTTGGGGTATCTATGCAGTAGTTGGTTTATCACTGGCCCTATTTGCTTATAATTTCCGCTTCCCATTGACCATGCGCTCCGTATTCTATCCTATTTTTAAAGAAAAAACGTGGGGGTTACCTGGCCATATTATCGATATATTGGCCGTACTAGCGACGATATTTGGTTTAGCGACTTCATTAGGTTTGGGTGCCCAACAAGCAGCCAGCGGGCTTAATTACCTGTTTGGTTGGGATTTTGCGGGTAATTCGCTTGAGATTGTCATTATAGTTGTCGTCACTGCTCTTGCCACCATATCAGTGGCTCGTGGTCTTGATGGCGGGGTCAAGCTGTTGAGTAACGTTAATATGTTGGTCGCCTTGGCGTTACTACTGTTTGTATTTTTCGTTGGCAACTCACTCGGACTACTGAGCAAAATCGGTAACACCGTCGTTGATTATGCCACTTATATTATTCCCTTATCTAATCCTGTAGACCG
>NZ_JBQSVM010000019.1:0-62334 GCF_052376235.1 Psychrobacter sp. AOP7-A1-24
ATCAATAAAAACAGCCAAAAGGGAGACTTACATGCAGTATCAAACGTTACCGCAACTCGATGAAAAAGTATCTAAAATCTGTTTAGGCACAATGACATGGGGACAGCAAAATACTGAGTCCGAAGCACATGAGCAAATGGACATGGCCCTCAGTGAAGGTGTGAACTTTTGGGACACCGCCGAGATGTACCCATCACCACCAGATAAAGACAAACAAGGCGATACCGAACGATTCATGGGTACGTGGTTTAACAAGACCAAACAGCGCGACAAAGTTATTCTCGCTAGCAAAATATCACCAATGGATTTTTTGCGTGATGGACAAACGCGTTTTAACGCGCAGCATATCAGCAGCGCCATTGATGGCAACCTTGAGCGTCTACAAACCGATTATATTGATATCTATCAGCTACACTGGCCTGAGCGTAAAACAAACTTTTTTGGCCAGCGCGGCTACACAGAAGACATGGCAACACAGTCATTAGATGATTTAACCCCATTTTTAGAAACGATTCAGGCATTGAACGATGAAATCAAAAAGGGTCGTATTCGTGCGTATGGCTTATCAAATGATACCGCCTGGGGACTCATGCGCTATCTATGGGAAGCAGACAAAAATGGCCTAATTCCACCACTTACTGTGCAAAACCCATATAGCCTATTGAACCGTTTATACGAAGTTGGTATGGCTGAGATTGCTCATCGTGAAAACGTGGGTCTACTTGCGTATTCACCGCTTGGTTTTGGTGTATTGTCTGGTAAATACCTCGATGGTAAACGTCCAACTGGCGCACGTTTGACTATGTATGATCGTTTTGGTCGTTATGTGAATGAGCAAGCCAAATCAGCCACTGAACAATATGCCAAGATAGCTGCTGATGCAGGTTTGGACATGGCGCAGATGTCATTGTCTTTTGTAAACTCTCGCCACTTTGTCACCAGTAACATCATTGGGGCAACGACGACCGAACAGCTCAAATCAAACATCGACAGTGTCAATGTGGAGCTGACAGCAGATGTCTTGGAAGCGATTGAGGCGGTACACGCGCAGCAACCTAATCCATCGCCATAGTTGGTCTTTTATAGAGTTTGAATTTTGATAGAGCCAGCTGAATAAATGAGATTATGCCTGCTCTATTAAATCGGTCACAAAAAAGGGCGCAAATCGTTTCGATTTGCGCCCTTTTTTTGGCTGGCTAAGATTAGCTACACTAGCTCAACTCTAAGTAGTCAGTCTTCAACTGGTATGCTAAGGACTCTTGAATGTAGCTCAGCCAATCCTTCATTCATACGTGCTTGCAATAAATTGGTCAGCTCGCTTTTGTTACGACCCTCTGGATCTATAGGCGCAAGTGGCAACACATAAGCGGTCACGTTTTTGCTGTCGAGCACTTTTTTCATGCTTTCTTTCATCGTCAGCTTACCATAATATGGTAATGCGTCACTCAACGTTCCGTCTTTATTGACATAAGCGATGATGATCGGCCTGATAGGCACATCAGCATCTATGGCTGCTTGTAGCAATGTTCCATGAATGCGTTTTACTTTTTTACCACTAGTTGTGGTCGCCTCAGGAAAGAAAATAATCGAAAAACCTTTCGCTAAAAAGTCAGCAATCTGCGCCGATACTGAGCTTGCATCACCGGAGCCACGCTCAATGAAAAGCGTTCCTGCGGCATGGGCAAGTTTGCCAAATACAGGCCAGTCACCAATCTCAGCCTTGGATAAAAAGAACGCTGGGCTCACAGTACCAACGACAGGAATATCCATCCATGACACGTGATTCGATACCCATAAGCCATGGAACTGCTCTACAGGTTCCACCTCTACTACTTTTACCCCAAAAGAGCCTGCCATCTTACGGCAAAACGTCTGGATATAACGTGGTAGGGTTTCGCGTGGTGGCTGCTTAAATGCACCGATACGCTTTGCCGCACGTATGCCGCCGACCATGGTCGTGGTCATACCAGCAACTTGTCTACCTCGGCTCAACTGTCGTCTGAGTGAAAAGCTTGATTTAGCTTGGCTCATCTTCGCCCTCATGATTAAATAACGGGTGTTTAATAGTCAAAAAACGAGCCCAGTATAGCAAAGTTCACACACTCAGTGATAGCTTGTTCACTCAGTGAGTGCTGACTTTTATACAAACAGGTAATAAAGCAAATTTATAAAAAATTATCCACAGCAAACGCTGTAACATAAAACCATCGCTAATTGTGCTAATACGCTTTAATATCAAGTGACAAGACCATATATAGATAATCATATGAACGCTACGTCAAAGCTTATTGAGCTGGCAATAGCGAGACATTTACTTTATTAAATAGGTGATACTCTTTGGATTATTTTGAAAGACATGAAGGTGGCGAACGCGCCATTTTAGTACATTTAGACATCCGCCAAATTCAAGATCCTGATGATCTTAGTGAATTTGAGCTATTGGCTGATTCAGCAGGTGCCGATCGTTTGGCACTGGTCACCGGCTCACGCTCACGTCCTGACGCCAAATTTTTCGTTGGTAGCGGAAAAGCAGAAGAAATTGCAGAAATGGTACGCGAGCACGATGCCGATATCGTATTGTTTAACCACAGCTTGTCGCCGTCACAAGAGCGTAATATCGAGGCGCTAGTGAAATGCCGCGTGTTAGACCGTACTGGTTTGATTTTGGATATTTTTGCGCAGCGTGCCCGTACCTACGAAGGTAAGCTACAAGTAGAGCTGGCTCAGCTTAACCACTTATCAACACGTCTGGTACGTGGTTGGACGCATTTGGAACGTCAAAAAGGTGGTATTGGTTTACGTGGACCTGGTGAAACCCAACTTGAGACCGATCGTCGTCTACTACAGACTCGTGTCAATCAGCTAAAGAGCAAACTAGAAAAAGTCCGTCAGACCCGTGCGCAAGGCCGTGCCCGTCGTCAAAAATCAGACGTACCGACCATCTCACTGGTCGGCTATACCAACGCGGGTAAGTCTACTTTGTTCAATCGTTTGGTTGACGAAAACATCTACGCTGCCGATAAACTATTTGCGACGCTAGACCCTACCCTACGTCGTCTAGACTGGCAAGGAGTTGGTCGTGTCGTCTTAGTTGATACGGTTGGTTTTGTCCGTCATCTGCCGCATGAGTTGGTTGAGTCTTTTCATGCAACACTAGAAGAAACACTAGAGGCAGACCTGTTATTGCACGTCATTGATTCCTCTAGTGAAGACATGCACGAGCAGATTCAGGCGGTCAAAGAAGTGTTGGCAGAGATCGATAACGACGTACCCGTGCTCAATGTCTACAACAAAATTGATTTGACTGATGAGCCTGCACATATCGGCTATGCTAGCGAAGGTCAGCCAAACCGCGTTTATGTCTCTTCTAGACAGAATTTAGGCATGGAAGAGCTAACGCTTGCCGTACAGCAACTGCTAACAGGTAAACTGACAACGTTTGATTTGACCTTGCCGTATGATGCTGGACAATTCAAAAACACTTTATATGAATTGGGTGTTATTGAAGAAGAAAGCTACGACGATACAGGTCGCGAATGTCTGACGGTTCGTTTGCCAAGTGATCGCTTAAGGCAGCTACTGGGTCAAGCTAACTTGAAACCCATCGATGTATTGCCGCTTGCACAAGCAACACTACTGATGCCGGTACTCGAAGAGTTTGAAAAAGTTGATGACGTTGAAGAGCCAACCATGACAGAGGCTGAAGAAAAAGCGTTTGACGAATTTGATGCCTTGAACTCAGAAACAGCTGATTCAGCAAAGTAATAGTTATTTTTAGAAAGTAAGAATTATTACTAAAAATAGCTCTTTGCGGCAATAGTTTGATGAGCATTTGACTCCTACTATTAACGTACAAATCCTTATATAGTAAGTTAAAATAGAATAGACGATATCCATTGATATCGTCTATTTTTTTTGGATATGACGAGTCACAGCGCATAGGCTTTATTAGTTGCCTCACTCTCTATATAATCGCTTGTTGTACATTCAACAAATATTGATAGATAACGTTAATAATTTGAAAGTGAAAACCAATACCATGAGTATTTATAGCATCATTTCATCTGTTGAATTATTGATGCGATCACGTACTTTGTTTTGTACGCCACCCGTTTATATCTTACTTGGCCAGAATTGCTTATGAAGTCTGCTCACTCCTCCCATCTTCCACTATGGCTTGCGTTAATTCTAACGTTGACCATGGTTATCGTTGTCCGAGAAATGGCCGTTATTCTCTGTCAAATGGCAGGCATCGAAAAAGCAGCCAACATCGTTGGCTTAGTTGCGATGTTTATTATCTTGATGACGTGGCGACTACTTAAGGGGTTGCCAAGCTGGCTTACGCAAGCCAGTAACACTTTACTAGTCGATAGCGGTTTTGCATTTTTACCAGTTTCTGCTGGTGCAGGCTTATTGTTATTTGCTCTAGGAGATGAGCTATTGGGTGTGATGATAACGATGATCGTTAGTACGCTCATACCACTGTGGGGACTAGCATTATTAGCCAATCGCTGGCTCAATCACACTGCAAACACCGACACGACGACTACCAATGAGCAAAAGGGACAGCCGTGAGCTGCGGAGAGATATTATGACTTTTGACAGCGTATTTATGGCGACCCTAGCTGCAATACTATTAACCTTGGCAGCGCATGTGATTGCACGTGTATTGGCGCGTAAATTATCATGGTTACCGATGGTCATTACCGCACTGGTCCTAGTGCTTGTTTTCTTATTTATACTGCAGTGGGATTACAACAACTATTATAGCGCGGCAAAACCTGTATTTGACCATCTGTTAGGGTACGTGACGGTACTCTTGGCTGTACCATTGGCGGCGATGAACTTCAAAGGTTTACCCGTTAAAAAACTCACTTTAATCGTCGCTATTGCGAGTGTCGTTGGCGCGTTATTACCTATGTCTCTGGCTTATTTATTTTCGCTCAGTCATGAGACCCTATTGGCTTTCGCTACTCGTTCTGTGACTACGCCGATTGGCTTGAGTGTCGCAGATTTGATCAAAGCACCATTGGCAATGGCTAACCTAATTATCATCGTCTCAGGTTTGATAGGCGGTACGGTCGCTCGCTTTTTGTTCCGTAGTGTCGACGATGACCGCGCCAAAGGTCTAGCATTGGGTTTAGCGGCGCATGCATTTGGTACAGTAGAAGCATGGCAGATCAGTCATACAGCGGGGCGTTATGCTGCATTTGGACTCGCCGTAAATGGATTAGTTACCGCTGTTTGGGTACCTATCTTTATCAGCACTATCGGTATTTAGTTATAACTGAAACCATACCTAGATTATTTTCTATTTTTGAGAATTGAAAGATTAATATAGTTATCTATTATTAATTTCAGCTTGAATATTATCTCGATTATTTAAATGTCATTATGGCTTCTTAAAGAGTTGAGACACTTTATTTATCTAAGTTCGCAAGCACGAAGAACCTACTAAAAACATTAGGTTGCGTGATTCAGAAAACATTGCATACTGATTCACTTAATGATAAAAGTTTGATTTTACAACTTATTTTTCCAATGTAATACGTTAAAAATTCATTATATGTTATAGTAAGCGACTATTATTTTTTGCGTCTTTTGCAAATGATTTCTTATTGAATGTGATAATTGCTAAGCTGCTGCCCTCACAATGGACTAAATAATTCTGTAAACTCAGTAACCGCTTAAGCGCCTAAATCAACGTATATATAGGCAAAAAAATTTGCTATTATTCGATGAAAAGTGATACCTCTATGATAAATGTTACTACTATGATGACACGCTACTTATCTCCCCTTTTACTAAGTGCAATTGCTCTTTCGAGCTTTTCTGTCACAGCTCACGCAGATAGTATGTACATCAAAAAAAGCAACGACGGTCAAATACTACTTACTAATCGTAGTGTGTCTAGTGGTAATTTCAATAAGTTTACTAAAACAGTCAAAGTCACCCATTACAAAAGCTCTAAGATGTTTGACGCAAGCAACGATAGCTATGGTAGTAGTGCCACTAGCAACAGCGGCAATCGTAACTCTTATGACAGTTATATTCGTGCGTCTGCTGAGCGTAACGGCGTTGACCCTGCCTTGATGAAAGCAATGATGCATACTGAATCAGCTTTTAATCCAAATGCACGCTCACCAGTAGGTGCACAAGGTCTTATGCAGTTGATGCCTGCCACTGCTCGCCGATTCAAAGTAAGTAACCCTTGGAACCCTGCAGATAATATCGAGGGATCAGCCAAATATATTGCGTGGCTGATGCGCCGCTTTGATAACAATGTTGAATATGCTGTTGCAGGCTACAATGCGGGTGAAGGCAATGTCGATAAATATGGTGGCATCCCTCCATTCAAAGAAACACGTAACTATGTCCAAAGAGTTATGAGCCGTTACCATAGCTTGTATAAGAACGATACAGGGCTTTTTGGTTCGAGTATTAATGCCAACAATCAAACCGGCAGCACCAATGTGGGTAGCGGTTTACAAAATATCAGTTACGGTACCAGCAGCAACGGTAATAGTGCTAGCTATGCTAACTCAGCCTATGCTGCTCTACGCTAAGCCAATTAGCTAACAGCCAAACATAAAAAAGCCCACTAATTCATTAGTGGGCTTTTTTATGTTTGGACGCTTTATATCATGATATATCACGAGTGATAAAGCCAAACTGTGAGACACAATTAAGTACTCACAGCTTAATACAATACTATTTGATACTTACTTGTTAGCAGCCTGAGTTGCAGCAACTTCAGCAGCGAAATCTTCTTGCTTCTTCTCAATGCCTTCACCAACTTCTAGACGTTTGAAACCAAGTACTTTTACGCCTTCAGCTTTCAGTACGTCACCAACTTTCTTGTCGTTGTCCATAACGTAAGGCTGACGCAGTAAAGTAACTTCATCTAGGTACTTACGTAGGCCACCTTCAATCATTTTTTCAACGATATTGTCAGGCTTACCAGACTCTTTTGCTTTTGCTTCAATAATGTCTTTTTCGCGTGCTAGTACGTCAGCAGCTACGTCTTCGTCATCCACAGCAACAGGGTTGAACGCTGCAATGTGCATAGCAAGGTTTTTACCAGTGTCAGCATCGCCACCTTCATAAGATACAACTACACCGATACGCAGACCATGACGGTATGCAGCGATGTTAGCACCTTCAAGTGTTTCAACACGGCGAACCTGGATGTTTTCACCAATTTTTTGTACTAGTGATACACGTGCTTCTTCTACAGTTTGACCATCGCCATAAGGCAATGCAGAGATAGCAGCAACGTCAGTTACGTTGTTTTCTAGTGCAAGGTTAGCAACTTTTTCTGCAAATGCAGTGAAGCTGTCATCTTTTGCAACGAAGTCAGTTTGGCAGTTAACTTCTAACAAGAATGCCTTGCCTTCGCCTTGAGCGATGATGATAGCACCGTCAGCTGCGATGTTACCCGCTTTTTTAGCGGCTTTAGCTTGACCAGATTTACGTAGGTTATCAATGGCAACTTCAACATCACCGTTTGATTCTTCTAACGCTTTTTTACATTCCATCATGCCAAGACCAGTACGGTCACGCAATTCTTTTACCATTTTGGCAGATACTTTTACTTCTGTCATAAGAGTCACCTTAATATAGTTATGTATAGGAGTGCTGTATTTCTATTCGATATCTTGGTATTACTTAAAATCTAGCAGAAAGCTCGTTTTGAACGATTACTAATATAGCCATAGATGATGTCAAACAAATAACATCTCTACAATACAGCGATATAACCAATAGGAACGATAATACTCGCCCGATGGCTACTCACTTATACAAATAGCGCTATTAATAATGCCTTATTCAATAACAAGGCATGACGAGTAAAACTACATCATGCCTATTATGAGCTTATACGCTGTTCAACTTACTATATGAATACTGATAAACGTATTATCAAGACATCCTTACAAAGTTAAACTTTTTGATTTAGTTACTTACTCTGCTGGAGTAGCAGCTTCTTCTGTAGCTGGCGCTTCTTCAGTTGCAGCAGGTGCTTGCTCAGCTTTACCACCAGCTTGAGTTTGTGCGTATTCTTTACCAGCGATGATAGCATCAGCCATAGAAGTTACGTACAAAGTCACAGCACGGATAGCATCATCGTTAGCTGGGATGATGTAGTCAACGTTGTCTGGGCTAGAGTTAGTATCAACGATACCGATAACTGGGATACCTAGGTTTTTAGCTTCTTTAATAGCGATAGCTTCGTGATCTACGTCTACAACGAAGATTGCGTCAGGTAGGCCGCCCATATCTTTGATACCGCCTAGTGAACGCTCAAGTTTTTCCATATCGCGAGTACGCTCTAACGCTTCACGCTTAGTTAGCTTAGCGAAAGTACCATCTTCTGCTTGCTTTTCTAGCTCTTTTAAACGGTTGATTGACTGGCGTAGTGTTTTCCAGTTAGTCAACATACCACCTAACCAGCGATGGTCAACGTATGGCATGCCAGCGCGAGCTGCTTGCTCACGTACGATACCGCTTGCAGCACGTTTAGTACCAACAAATAATACTTTGTTTTTCTTAGCAGCTAGGCCGTTTACGTAAGTCAACGCGTCGTTGAACGCTTTTACAGTATGCTCTAAGTTGATGATATGGATTTTGTTACGTGCGCCAAAGATGTATGGACCCATTTTTGGGTTCCAAAAACGTGTTTGGTGACCAAAGTGAGCGCCAGCTTGTAGTAAGTCGCGCATTTCAATTTTGGTTGGATTCTTTGTAGCCATGAGAATATATCCTATTGGTTGGGTTATGCCTCCACATCACAAAAACAGCCTATTTAGCGACACGCATCTGCTACCGGTTAGTTTTCATTAGTAAAGCACTAACGGATCACAAATTAATCAAGTCGCCAAACACCCAGCAATTTTTTGCCATGATGTGTGTGTCATTGGTTAGTTTAAAAAATAAGCTATCGCTAGATTAAGGCAAATGCCCAAATCTAAACTATAAAGTGAATTATAAAAATAACTGCGCTGTATTTTATCACATAACGCCTTTGAAACTCCACCAGTTTGTTAGCAGCTTATTCATAATATGAAAACAAAATAGAGCGCTAACAAAATAAAAAAAGCGACACAGTTGCATCGCTTTTTAATCATTCATTTAATTGTATAGGCACCGCTTTATGCATATATTATGCAATACAAATACCAATGACTGCTTTATAACCACGCCACGTAAATGGTGTGATATAGCTTTGACGATCTTTAGGCAAATAAGAAACGCTTGGCGCACTCTCAACAATATGCGGCGGAGAAATAATAAACTCTGAACCAAACTCTGTACGAGCGTTACCTGAGATTGTGTTGGCCATTTCACCTAGCAAATCTTTCATCATTGTGATTGATGAGTCAGGCTCACCCATCACTTTGATAATCTCTCGTAACATCACGCTTGATGCACTGACATAGACGCAGCCTTCTAAAGGGCCCGATATCTTAATGACACCGCTATAATCAAAGCCAACTGCGCTTTTATTATTGTTCAAATAAGGGGTATTAATTGACACTTCCGAGCCATCGATTTGCGCAAAAAACGCATTGATCGAGCTCAAAAACACACCCAATTTTTCTACTTTAACCATAATATATTAATATCCATCTGTATTACGTAGCAGTATTAGTCCTGCAAACAAACCACAATCTCGCCTACTTGAGAATGCCAGGTGATGGGAATAATAAAAGAACGCTCATCGTTCGGCAATACAATACTTTGCGGCGCACCTTTGAATACAAATGGTACAGAGATATGGAACTCTGAGCCAAACTCTTTTCGTGCATTGCCTGCGATTGTATTGGCCACTTCCCCAGCTAGATCTACATAGTTCTCTTCACTTTTATCAGTTTCGCCCATGCTGTCTAATATCGAAGACAGCAATTCACGCGTCGCCGAAAAATATACCACACCTTTTTGCCCACCAGATATACCAATCACACCCGTATAATCATGGACTTTTGGCTGTTTATTTTCTAGCAAGTAAGGGGTATCAGCAATCAGCTCTTCTCCACCAAACTGGTCAAAATAGTTACTAATAATACTTAAAAAAATCTGTAGCTTTTGCTCTTTCATAATGACGTCTGCTTTAGTCGATGAATGGTATTAGTCTTGCATCAGCTCATACAAAGACTCTACAAGCTCCTCTTCAGAAAAAGGCTTACACAAAAATCCGCTGGCACCTAGCGACAATGCTTCGATGCCTGTGGCTTTGTCCGATAACGCTGATACCACCAGAATGCGTACTTCAGGATCGATCTCGATGATTTTTTCGATGCATTCTAGTCCATCCATTTGTGGCATAGTTAAGTCCATGGTAATCACATCCGGACGATGGACATTAAACTTTTCAATGGCTTGAACACCGCTGGGCGCTGTCGCAACCAACATGAATTTTCCTGAATCGTATGCGCGCTGAATACGGTTTCTAATAATATTTGAATCATCAACAATCATTAACTTATGCATAATTTATCTACTACCTTTAATGAAGTGCTTGTCGTCCCTGACAATATAATTACTATTTTGATTAAGCTTTAGGCAAAGTAATGACAAACCGTGTCATCTGACCCAGCTCACTATTTACGTTAAGCTTGCCATCATGCTCTTTTACTTTAGCTTTGATAATATCAAGTCCAACACCGCGACCACCGTCTTCATCTGCGTGATCTTTGGTAGAGAATCCAGAAGAGAACAACTGCTTGAGCAAGTCACCTTTGCTAAGTCGGTTGGCTTCTTCCGTACCAAAACGACCTTCTTGAATCAGTTTATTACGGATGCTGTTATAGTTGATACCTTGTCCATCGTCTTGTACAACCAGCATAAAGTTTGAACCGTTGTCTTGCACCTCCAAATCAATGATTCCAACATCAGTTTTGCCAGTAGAATGACGGACACTTGGTGACTCGATACCATGTACTACCGCATTACGCAGCAACTGAATACTGATTTCTTTGATTGGCTTTGCAAGATGTGTTGGAATGCTCGTTTGGGTTAGCGTCGTACTTTTTAGCTGTACTTGCTTACCTTGCCTAGCAGCAATTTCTTTTGCAAAGTCATTGTAGAAAGACAATAAATCATTATCTGTCTCACTATCTAAATCGATATCCAACCCACCATCAAAGTTAACATTACTAGCTGCATGGTCTGCTACTGGATCTTGCGTAGCGACTGGCGCCTGTACGGTTGACGTTTTAGCTGCTGATGGTGCTGAGCGGTTGATACGCTCACCCAATGTCGCAATCGTATTCGACAAGCTGAGTAAGTCATCCAAATGCACCGCTAATGGTAAGAAGTCATTACCAGACAACTGACCTTGGTTTTGCAACGCATGTAACTGGTCTTCCGCATCAGAAGCAATCTTCGTAAAACTATGCAGTTTCAATGCCGATGCTTCGCCTTTTAAGCTATGCATTTCACGATAAATCGCTTTTAATTTACCTTCAAGCTCGTATTGCGAGCTACCAGGGTTTTTCAAGATATTGTTCATTCTCTCGATATGCGCTTGGGTATTATTAATAAACTCATTAATAATTTTTGGATTTACATTCAAGATAGTTGTCAACATCTCAATCTGCATATCGTTTTGCGAACGCTCTTTTTCTAGGCGCTGTTCTAAGTAGACTGCATCTGACACATCGTTAACGTTGACCAAGATACGAGCAATATCTTTATTGTCATAAACGCGCGAGAATTTAAAATCCAAGAAACGGTTATCAAGACTCTTGTCTTCAGACACATTGTGTAGCATTACCTTGTGTAACGGGTTAAGTGAATCCACCAGTTTTTCTTTAACACGAGGATTATAAAGCTGCTCAATGAACTGCTGTGTGGTCTTAAGGTCTTTATCAGAGATACGACCACGCAAGACATTGGTAAAATTCTCCCCTGCCAAGCTATCAGATCCGATGATATTGTTAAGCGCTCGAGAATGTTGTTGACCAATATTTAAGTCTTTATCAAGTAGGAAAAGGCCCGTATTTACTGTTTGCATAATCTCTTGCGTTTCCTGACGAGCAGCAAATGCTTCAGCATCTGTCTCACGCAAACGACGTACAAAGAAAAATACGAAGATCAAGAAGTAGGTAAAGATAGCGGCAACACCAAGTACCTGGATAAGACGAATGGTGGTCGCTTGTCGTTGTGCACTATCAAAAACGTCTTTTGTCAGATTATCTAAGGAGTCATTAATAAACAAACTTGATGTCTTCGCCTGTTCTACCGCTTGGGTCAAATCATCGGCAGACATCACCATTACATTATCAGCATCTTTTAGATATGTTTGAATCTTAGGTTCTAACGCTTCCCATTGCTCATTAGCCGCAGCAATATTAGTTTGTGCTTGACTGTCAATTTTTGGCAAGTCATAGCTATTACCTTCTGCATCCGTGATCGTACTACCTTGCTCAATGGCAGCAATAGAGCTAGTAATTAGCGCAGTATTTTGCTCTAAACGGCTTAGTACTCGTTGTATATGTGGAGAGTTAGTATCTTCACCATAACTGCTGTCTAAATCGAAAAGATCTTTAATTACTGCCTGTGCACTGTTCGCAACTTGGTTGGTTTGGTCAATTAAAGCGGTATTTCTTTCTAATAAATTTGAGGTATAAAACGTAAACGCCAGCAAAGCACCGATTAGAGATAAAAACAGTGCAATTGAAATGATCAGACCTTGATAGCGCTTATTGTCAACATTAGGTACGGTTGCCATCTTCAGAATTCCTTAGTTCAACTGCTTAGTATTAGTATCAGAGACGCTCTTTTCAGTCGGTTCAGCTTCACCTAACCAACGCGCCTCAATTTCTTCAAATATCCCTCTTTCTTTTAGTTTGGCAATACCTTCGTTGACCGTGTTGATAAGCTGAGTATTTTCTTTTGCCATTAGCACCACTTGCTGTGCTGAAGGCGCATCTGCTGCTTCATAAGGTACAATCTTTACCTTATGCTCAGGATAGCCTTTAGCGATATATTGTAAGACTGGCATATCATACAAAAAGACATCTGTATTGCCTTGAACCAAATCCTGATACGCCAAAAATGTAGTAGGTCTTGAAACTAGCTCAACTGAACTGCCCATTTCTTTTAGCGTGTCTTCTTCTTTAGAACCTTCTAACGTTCCTGTTTTTAGCCCTTTTATATCGCTCAGACCTTTTATATCGAACTTACCTTCCAAATACATGATAGTAGCTGGGTTGAAAAAATAGGGTGTTGATAGACCATATCTCACTGCACGATCGTCTTTATAAGAAATACCAGAAATCGCTAGATCTCGCTTTCCTGATTCGACGCTATCGAACATGTCTTGCCAAGTTTCCTTATAAAACTCGACTTTGAATCCCTGCTCTTCACCGATAGCACGAATTGAATCAACATCAGTGCCTTGCATATTTCCATAATCATCTTGGAATGAGAAAGGTGGCAAATCACCAGTCATGGCAACCTTCAGTGTTGGCGCTGTATCAGGTAGTTTACTTACAAAACTATCTGTATTTTCTTTTACTGGTGCGCTTACACTTTCTTGAGTAGCAGAGTTGCCACAGCCAAATAGGCCAACACTCAACAAAATAGGTAGCGCTCGATATAACCGCATCATAATCTATCCTTGAAACTTAACGTTGTTTTACATCTTAGTGAATGACAATCTAGCAAGGTTAAGTAATATGTATACATATTTGCTTACAGAAAGTTACGATAGATAGTACTTGTCTAATTTTATGATTGCAATAATTATGTTGGGTCATTATTTAGAATTGATTATATATTTAAAAATAAGCATATAATTTAAAATAACTTATGTTCACTAATGTTCTATAACCTTGCTATTTAAAGCGTTTATGAGGCTTATTTCTTGATGAAATAAATATTCAACACGTATAAAAAAGCACTCATAGGTTGGGAACGTATGAGTGCTTTTTAAAATAAAATTAACTTAGAACAAAGATGATTTTACTCTGCATCGTCTAAATTTAGATTACGATCTATCTGCCAAATTAAGAAAGAACCTATGCTCATTAGTGAAAACATGGCGATACCGACCTTGAGAACTGGGTTAACTGGAAACAGGTTCAATAATAAGCCGCCAAAGATACCAACTGAGAACATCAGCGAGCCTTGCAATGCGCTTGCCATACCAGCACGGCGTTTTTGAAAAGCGAGCGCAATTGCAGAAGCATTAGGCTGGGTCAAACCCAGTCCTGCGATACAAAAGAAAATACAAGCCAATACCAGTGGTAGCCAAGCATCAGTACCTAGAGTTAGGCCAATCACAAATAGCACACCTGCAGAAATGACCTGCATCATCGCCCCAAATCGTAGAATGCTTAATATACGAAAGCGATTAGTAAGCCATTGGTTCAGCTGAGTCAAACCTACAAAGCCCGCTGCATTCATTCCAAATAGCCAACCAAAATGTGTCGCTGAAACGCCGTAAGTATCCATAATCAGTTCAGAAGCAGAGCTAATATAGACAAACATCGCGCCCATCAATAAGCCACCGCCAATTGCTGGATAGTTAAAGGTTGGGTCTTTTAGTAAATCCCAATATTGACTGAGCACTTCCCTTGCAGGACGTAAATTACGGTTTTCTTCAGTCAAAGTCTCAAAGAAGAAAAACTTAGTAAGCAGTAAGTTTAGAACGCCAAATGCGGCTAAAAACCAGAAGGTAGAGTGCCAATCAAAAAACTGTAAGAATAGCGCGCCAAGCGATGGTGCCAATATAGGTGCTAAACCCATCACTAAAATCATGATGGAAAAAGCTTTTGCCGTTTGTCTCGCAGTAAGGCGATCTCGAATTGCGGCACGAGTAACTACTGCGCCAACGCATGCGCCCAATGCCTGTAAGGTACGGCCTGCAAATAGTACGTACTCATTATCTGTAGTTGCACAAAGGATGGAAGCGATAACATATAGCGTCATACCTATATACAAAGGTTTGACACGGCCGACACGGTCACTAAAGGGTCCGTAAAATAGCTGCCCAAATACCAAGCCTAAAAAGTATGCGGGAACAGAGTTGGCCATAAAGGCTGTTGAAACACCAAAATCATCTGCCATTGATGGCAGTGCTGGTAGATACATATCAATCGATAACGGTCCTACCGCAACCATTAGCCCAAGCATCATAATCCATGCGACAGGCAAATCGGCAGAGCGCACTCGCTCAGAAGTGATAGGTTTATTTGGAAGGGAAGGTTTTGAAGCAGACATATTTAAACCGTTTTATATAGTGGCTATTATTTTTAATATTTTATTTTTCGACGTTTAATTGCTTTTAGATGTTGTTAGGCAAGCTTTAGTCATTTTACTGGCTTATCCAGTAATCAATATAGCAACCTTTAACAACAATAGTGCATCTTTACCCACATCGGTGCAAGCAGACAATGCTATATCGTGCTATCTGCTTGCATTTCAATGGCTATAGGATATTGGCGAAACAACCGCTCACAATTAAAACTCGATAATAAAAATTATCAAAACATGTCTGGTATTTTTAGGTAGTAATTTTCCTTCATTCAAATCAGGACAGCACTAACAAAGTTACTAGTAAAAAAATTTAGCGGAATTGACGTTTACCAAATAAGGTACTGGCTTGCTTTGCTTTTCTGAGAGCAAGTTTACGATTGCGACCAAGCATCATTTTAAGCTGCCATGCCTTTTCTTTATATAGGGTCTTAGCAGGCTGATCATACATCGCATTTATCACGCGTTTGCTTGCCAGCACCGCATCGGGAGAGCGCTCTGCAAATTCAGTAGCCAGTTTTTGGGCTTGTTTAAGAGGTGATTCACTACAGTGGCTAATCAAACCCAATTCTTTGCCTTTATTAGCATCAATGATACGAGCGCTCATAGCAAGCTCTTTAAGAGTGTCCTCTCGTAGTACCCCAAACGCTGATTGTGTCAGCCCCATATCTGGTACTAAACCCCACTTAGCTTCCATAATAGATAGCTGACAGTCAGGGTGGCTGATACGTACATCACAAGCCAACGCCAACTGTAGTCCAGCGCCGATACAATACCCTTCCAATACCGCTATGACGGGTACTGGCAGATCACGCCATACCAGGCACACCCGCTGGAACGCACTTTGCCATGGCTTAATCAACTCCCAAAGCGCAAATGCCGTATTTTTTGGATGATTTAAATCTCCTAAATCAATACCTGCACAAAACGTCTCCTCTGCCCCATTTAGAATGACTGCGCGTATGGTTCTGTCTTTGCTAATACGACCTGCTAGCTTAATCAGCTCATTAATTACCTGAAAACTCATGGCATTTTTTTTATGTGGACGATTTAAGGTAACCGTCAGTATGTTGTCTGTGATACTAACTTGTAAGGTCTCATACTGATAACTTGCAACCGCGTTCATAACAATCCTTATTAATGAATAAAATAAATGTGATATTGATATTCACAATATTAGCAGGCTTGTCTTTGTTGTACCGTAGTAATAACTGACTGCCACGATACTATGGTCAGTTTTATATACAGCAGATGCAAGTTGTCTAGCTATTAGCAATAAGCGAATTTCACGAGATTACCTGTCGCTCGCTGAACCTGAATGATTTTGTCTATTTTACCTTACCCTCATTTTATATCATCTTCCACGTCATATCATTTTCGCTCAAGCGATGGTAATTGAGCTGCGGATAAGAAGATAAATCTACCTTTTGTAGATTATCTAGTGCCGTTAATAATGCCTCGTAATAAGGCTCAATCATTGCAAACTGTACAGGCGTTGTATGCTGTACATTCAGCAGGCACTTATCCTCTAAGTCTTGGCTAGCTTGACGCAATTGCGGTACACCTGTATATCGACTACCACCCAATATGCGATGGGCAATTTGTGCCAGCATGTTGCGGTCATGAGCTTCCCATGCCTGAATGAGGGCTTGCTTTTCATCATTGATAGTATCGATCATCATGATAATAAGCTTGGCCGCCAACTCAGGTTTGTTCGCTGAACGAGTGAGCGCATCTTGCCAATCTAAAATGTTTGAGGTATCGCTTTTGCTGATATTATTGTGACCAAGATCATTATTGATTTGCCCCTGTAGAGTCGAATTAGCGTTAACGGTCCTATCTTGAGAGCTTCTGTCTTGAATGCTTGGGTCTTGAAAGTTATCGACAGACTCCGTCGGTGTTTGTAATAATGGCGATTGACCTTGTTTCTGTAGGCGTAAGCTCTCATAGCGTGGCTGAATATCGCGTGTGGTATCTCGTCTATAGCCTTCACGAGGCTGACTGTCGCGCAAATAATCATCACGGATTTTTTTCAAGGATAGTGGTCGGGTAATTTTTGGCTCACCACCCAAAGAAGCCTTATTGTAGTCGCCCCTTTCTTCTCTGATTATTGGATAGGTAGCTGTTGAAGTACCTGCAAATACATCTGAACTATTTTGAGTCTTTTGACCGTCTACACTGTTAGAGAGCAAATCGTTCGATAAGTCATTGTCATTGATTGAGTAACCACGTAGCGAATCAATAGCAGTGAGTTCAGCTTCTGATGAGTCAGTGTTCTGTACATGAGCATCTTCTAAATTAGTACCCTGTAGATCAGAATGCTGTTGACCAAAATTCTGGAAATCTGTATCAGACAATGCTGTTAGTTGTGGTGTGGCACTTTTACGACCCAGCCATTTCTGTAGCACTTGCAATAATTGAGGTTGGCTAATAGGCTTGCCAACATAGTCGTTGATACCACTGGCTATAAGTTTGTCTCGTTCATCTGCCAACCCGTGAGCTGTCAGAGCAATAATAGGAATACGGCTATCCGCATTTTCAATACTTCGAATTTGCTTAGCTGCCTCATGACCTGACATACGCGGCATTTGAATGTCCATAAATATCAAGTCAATATTATCTTTGTCTTGGGTAGCTGCCTTGTCGTCAGTGCTCGTGTCCTCATGATAGAACGCGCTATTTGTTTTCTTATTTATCTCATCACGTGTTTCCGCTTTAGAGAGTTGCGTTTTACTCGATAGGCTCTGCTTATCACTCTTCGCAGTTTTGACGTTCTTGGTTTGTTGTTTACTGACAATCTCGATAGCATCAAACCCACTGCTTGCAGTAACTACCTGAATACCAAGCTCGCTCAACAGAGCATCTAGCACTAGTAGATTGGGCAGATGGTCATCAACTGCCAGTACAGTAACTCCTTTCCAACGTGGCTCCTGCATGGTCTGCGGCATACTGCGGCTTTGGGTATCAAGCATCGCATACAGTTGTCTTTTGTCTAACGGCTCATACAGTATGTTGGCATGATAGCGGTTAAGAAGCGCTTGATCGGCCGCCACTTGATAACCAAATACGGCAAGCTTACCTTGATAATGCAGACGAATTTGCTTGAGGAGCGCCATCATATCGTCTTGCGTGTCATCATCAACGATGACCCAGTCCCAATAGTTCCCATGCTCTTTTAATGATTCCAGTACACCTGGTAATGAATTGGCTTGAGTCAGCTTAATCGGCAAATACTGTAAACTGGCCTTGAGTACCTGTATCGAAGCGGTATGATTGATCCAAACCAACACATTAAATTCATCAGTCTCGCTTGCCAGTGGCGCTAATACTGGCAACTCAATTGTCTGTCCTGTCGCTGCCTCTAACACATCGACATGGGCTGGCATACGAAACCAAAACGTTGCGCCTTGATTGGCAATATTTTCTTGCGCATTATCATGAAACCCAATGTCACCGCCCATCAAACGCGTTAGCTGCTTAGAGATGACCAGACCTAATCCTGTGCCCCCATACTGACGCGTGATAGATGGATCACCTTGGCTAAAACTTTGGAACAGCATTTTCTGATCTGCAATAGAAATGCCCTTTCCGCTATCTTGCACACTGATCATCAGATAATTATCACGGTGGTCGTCTAAGCTTACTCGCACCACCACATCACCACTATCTGTGAACTTAATGGCATTACCAACAATATTGGTCAACACTTGCTTAAGACGTAGTGCGTCACCGTTGATACGCATCGGTACATCATTGTAAAACAGTACCGCCATGCGTAAACCTTTCTCTGCAGAAACAGGAGATAGCATATCGACCACATCATAAATAGTGTCATAAAGGTCAAACTCATGGCGATCTAGTACCAGCTTACCTGCCTCGATCTTAGAAAAGTCTAGGACATCATTTACCAAAGCAAGCAAATGTGCTGAAGATTTACGTATGGTCTGTACATATAAGTCTTGCTCAGGATTGAGCTCACCGTGACGTGCCAGCAAATTAATAAAGCCATCGATACTATTCAATGGTGTGCGCAGTTCATGACTGATATTAGCTAAAAATGCAGACTTTGCTTGGCTGGTTGAAATAGCAGCATCACGTGCATTACGAATAGAGATGTTTTGCATTTCCATCTCATCAAATGCCAGACGTAAATCATCCTCGGTTTGCTCTGCATGATCCTTAAGCTCTTGAAAGCTTCTATGCAAGCGTCGCAAAGTTCTGACTAAATCCTGCTGCAATAAATTCAACTCACCATCTGACTCCACTGGTACAGGTTGGTATAAATTATCAACATGGGTACGCTGTAGTTGCAAACGAAGCTCATAAATTGGGGCGATCCAACGTTTCGAATAGATATTTAAGCTCAGTAGTAGAATCAAAATAGTAAATAAACCAGTAATTACCAAGGCCATCGCAATACGGTAGCGTGCAATATAGAGCGGTTCATTATCCATATCGACGAGTAACCACAACGTCTGTCCTTCAAACTCTCCCAAAACACTGCCATATGCAGTACCAATAGAGGTTTGCTTTTGTGATAAGAAGCTTTCTTTGGTATCAATGGATGGCCACGATTCCTCTAGTCCGTAGCCAACTGCGGTTAGCACCTGATTATTTTCGTCAATGATAGCAATGCGCTGTACATGCTGCTCAGACTGCATGCGACCCAGTTTATCCTGGATATCCTCAAGCTTCGTTATGACAGTCTGAGGCGCATCGCCTATATAAATTTCACTAGTGACCTGCTTACGCTCTTGCTCTAACAATTCAGGAATCAGTTCAGCTATGACAGGCGTGTAGCGAATTAGTACAGCCTCAGCTAAAACTTCTTGCTCTGAATTACTGGCACGCATGGTTTCATAAAAAACCAAAATACCGCCGACCGCAGCCAACACACAGATGGGCAAAAACACAAGTATGACCAGTTGACCATAAGCACTACTGGTATCGAAACGTTTTTTATATGCCATGCTAGGTCTACTCTCTACTAAAGTTTTTGCCGTGAATTTTCATGATAATGTTAGTTTTCATAGTACGTGCAGCGTGTCGTATTAAAGTATCTGGGCAAGGCGCTACTATTAATAAAATCACTTAGTATCAATAAGGTTATCAGTTTTGACGAAACAGCTAGTATACAGCTCAAGATTATCTTAACAGGATTCTGTCAGTTCTGGTCAAGCATTCCGTATGATAAACAACGTGACAAACAGAGTGCCAATTACTCTGTGTCAAATAAAAGATGGCTTTGAGCGAACAGTCCTGCTGTTGCAACCCTTAACGTAACATTGATATTGACCTGATATAGTGACTATTAATCCTTGATGCGATAAGCGCAGCTGAAAACAAAATGATATAATAAAGCCACTTTTTATTTACCACAATATATCGCTCATAGTCATAACATATGAGAGCGCAATCTACTGCCTTTCGTTTTTAGCTCGCTTATCACCTGAATGCTATATGCAAAGCGACTGTCTAAAGCTATGATCAAACAATAAGAACAGCGCTTCAGTCAAAAACAATCCATTAAAAGCATATTTAAAAAACAGGAAAGGATACTTTATGTCCACTACGGCCATGTCAAATGCTAATTTTATTACTCAAATCTCTACCCTCGCTGATTGTGTCGGTCAAACGCCATTGGTGGAACTTCAACGTCTGCCTGAGCAAGAGCATATCGCCAATGGCGCCACAGTATTAGCTAAGCTTGAAGGTAATAACCCAGCAGGTTCTGTAAAAGATCGTCCTGCTTTTAATATGATTTATCAAGCAGAACAGCGCGGTGATATCAAGCCTGGCGATATGTTGATTGAAGCCACTAGTGGTAATACTGGTATTGCCTTGGCCATGGTCGCTGCGATGCGTGGCTATCCAATAACGTTGCTGATGCCAACCAACTCTACCCAAGAGCGTAAAGACGCCATGATTGCTTATGGTGCAACGCTGATTGAAGTAGACGAAGGTATAGAAGCCGCGCGTGATTTGGCCATGCAGATGCAAGCAGATGGCAAAGGAGTCATATTGGACCAGTTTAATAATCCTGATAACAGCCAAGCACATTACCTGACTACAGGCCCTGAGCTATGGGCACAAACTGAAGGTAAAATTACGCATTTTATTAGCTCAATGGGCACAACAGGTACGATTACAGGTGTGTCACGCTATCTAAAAGAGCAAAATCCAGATGTCAAAATTATTGGTCTACAGCCTGACGAAGAAGCCTCTATTGCTGGTATTCGCCGTTGGCCTGCTGCTTATATGCCAGGCATTTTTGACGCAGATTTGATTGATGGAATGATGGATATCGATCAGCGTATTGCTGAGATTTATATGCGTAAACTAGCAAAAACTGAAGGTATTTTTGCTGGGGTATCTTCAGGTGCAGCTGCATGGGCAGCGACTCAAGTCGCGAAAGAAAATCCTAATGCTGTTATAGCCTTTATTGTTTGTGATCGCGGAGATCGTTATTTATCAACGGGTTTATATAATGTTGACGACAGCAATACGGATAACGGCGCAGACATTAATTGATGTATAAAAAACGCCGTTTAGTATTGTTAATTCAAAAAATGCAAAGCATCACTGTTCAGATCTAAACGTAATACTTCAAGCAAGATTAATGTTGTTATTCTTTTATAATGGATTAACCATAAGCTCGTAAATAGTCAGGATTATCTATGTCACAAGCGCTACCATCCAATCCTATATTGGTTTTTGATATCGAGACTGTCGCCGATGTCGATGCAGCACGTCGTATCTATCCGCAATTGGCTGATCTCAATGATGCAGATGCGTTAAGTGCGCTGACAGCCATACGTACGCAAGAGGCTGGGCATGATTTTATGCGCCTACCACTGCAACGTATCGTCTGTATCTCAGCGTTATACATCAAGGATGGTAATTTATCGCTGTTCTCTTTGACTGCGGATAAATTTAGTGAAAAAGAAATCCTAGCCAAATTCTTTAGAGCGTTTAATGACCTTGAGACACTACCACAACTTATTAGTTGGAATGGCTCAGGCTTTGACATACCTGTACTGATATATCGTGCTATGCAGTATGATTTGTCAGCACCATGGCTGTTCGAAGAAGGCGAGCGTATCAAAAATATGCGCTTCGATAACTATGTAAATCGCTTCCATACACGCCATCTGGATCTGATGGATCGGTTTAGTCAGTACGGTGCTAGCCGCCGCGAAGCCATGGATATCGTCGCAAGTTTGTATGGATTGTCTGGTAAAACTGACGTGGATGGTAGCATGGTCGGTTCGCTTGTCAATACAGGTGACTGGCAGACCCTATCTATATACTGTGAGTCTGATGTTATGAACACTTGGCTTATTTATTTGCGCTGGTTGCGTCTAACAGGGCAATTATCTTCACAGGATTTTGATGGTTGGCAGCAGCAGAGCTATGACTATCTGGCAAAATATACCCAGACTGACGGTAGCCCAAGGCATCAAGAATTTATCGCTGACTGGTCATCGGCACCAGAATTATAAAGATCGCATTATTAGTCGTTTTTATTTCCCTCTTCTAGTTATTTATTATTAAGGCAGGTTTATGCAACCCACCGATTCAAAAACATCTACAGCATCTGACATGGCAGCGCAAAACAGTAATACTCAAACGGATAAAGCTCAAACAAAAGATACCCAAACGATTGTCATTCCGCCTAGTAAGAAAAAATCTAAACCATCTTCAAAGACACGTCGTCGTCTAAAAGATGCAGAGCCACTTCCATTTAATGTTGATGGCTTATCACATGATGGTCGCGGTGTTGCTGTGTATGGTAATGGTTTTGATGTTGCTGAAGGTCATGCCGAAGACAAGCACGGCAAAAAAATCTTTGTCAGCTTTGCCCTACCAGGTGAAAGCGCTCTAGTAAAAATAACTAACAGCCGTGCTAGCTTCGAAGAAGGCGATGCCATTAGTATCACCGCCAATCCAAACCCTGAACGCGCTGTACCACCCTGCCCGCACTTCGGTACTTGCGGCGGTTGTAACTTGCAGCACTGGCAGCCAGATGGACAAATAAACTTTAAACAGTCTGTACTGGCTGAAATGCTAATGCATCAAGCCAATGCGGCGCCTGATAACTGGCTTGCTCCTGTGGTTGGTGATCGTCTTGGTTATCGTACCAAAGCGCGTTTGGGCGTGCGCTATGTTGTCAAAAAAGAAACAGCGCTTGTCGGCTTCCGTGAGCGTTCAAGCAACTTCTTAGCAGAGCTAAATGAATGTCATATCCTAGATCCACGTATTGGGTTCGAGATTGAAAATCTAAAAACGCTTATTAGCACTTTAGAAAGCCGTGACAAAATTGCTCAGCTTGAGCTTGCAATGGGTGAGCAACTGCCAGAGCTACCCGACGGCAATCAGCCAGTTGCGCTCATCGTACGTAATTTAGAACCATTATCAGACGCTGATATAGACAAGCTAAAAGTGTTTTTTGCGGCGCGTAATTGGCAGCTTTATTTACAGTCTAAAGGCGTTGATAGTATCCAACGTATCGCTTTGACAGACACTGATGATTTAAGCGAGCAGTTTGGGCGCTTGTATTATCAATTGCCAGAGTATGATTTGACTTTTGAGTTTATCCCTACTGACTTTACTCAAGTCAATCTATCGGTCAACCGCCAGATGACCAAGCTTGCTTGTGATTTATTAGACTTAAAAGCAGGCGAACGCGTACTGGATCTATTCAGTGGTTTAGGGAACTTTAGTTTGCCCCTAGCACGCCTCGTTGGCGAAACCGGCTCAGTAGTCGGTGTCGAAGGCAGTGAAGCCATGACCGAACGCGCGGCTGACAATGCTCGTCGCAATGGTATTAGCAATACTGAATTTTATAGCCAAGATTTGACGCAGGACTGTACTGACAAGCCATGGGCCAATCAAGGCTTTGATGCGTTATTGATTGATCCACCACGTTCTGGTGCTTGGGAGATTATGCAGTATTTGCCAAAATTTAATGCTGAGCGCATTGTCTATGTCTCTTGTAATCCAGCGACCCTTGCTCGTGATACAAAAGCACTGCTAGAACAAGGTTATCGATTGACTCATGCTGGCGTCATGGATATGTTCTGCCATACAGGTCATGTTGAATCTATCGCTCGTTTCGAAAAAGTAGCGGTTTAACCTTTTAGTCTTCAAAAACGATTAATAGTTGAACCTAATTAAAGAGATAATTAAGCGTTATTACAATTACTTAAGATGACACAAAGCTCTGATAATTTTGTGCTAACAAATAGCCATTATTTAGTGTAACTGACCACAACCGTACATAGGCTAGCTTGATTTGTCACTTTAAAATGAGATAATAGCAAACAATCTTTCTATGTTTATGATGATGTTTCCAATCGCTACATAGTAAGTATTTGCACTCATAGCTTTGTATATTTTACGCGCATTTTATGGCTGCTGAAAATAATATTTTTAGCAGTTGTGTCGGTTTATAGCTGACACTTTATCGATCGTTAATCTAAAGTGTGCATAGTAGATGAGGTTATAATCAATTCAAACTAGCTAAGAGGAGTCGGTTGTGGTAAAAATTCGTGAAGGATTACCGCTGGTGGATGGACAAACCACGCAGGCCGATAGTGCAACACTTGCGGCGCAACTGGTGGCGAGTCAACGCTCTCACCAGTCAGCGAACAGCTATGCCCAAATTCCTCTCGATATCAAATACCAGCTGGCAACCCATAAGCTACATACTACTTTTGATCGCTCAGCTGCACACACTTATCACTTGCATGATCCTCAAACTGAAGACGTGTATTTAAACGATACCAATGCTTTATCAAACGAAGAGCCTGAGGCAGTCGACTTAGACCAAGCCAATATCGACGTACCTACTTGGTTAGATAATGTGGCCCAGCGTATTGGACAAGAATCAGTACCCAACCTAAGTGCAGCTTGCGAGTTCATCCGCAGTCATATGAATACCAGTGAATCTGAGCGTTCAGGCGCTTATGTCACAGGTATTGGTATGACTGATATTTTGACCTATCTCTATCAAGATGAAGATGCGCTAGTCGCTGCGATGCTATATCGTAGTGCACGCAAATCAATTATTAGTCTCGCTGATGTTGAAAAAAACTTTGGTCCAGATATTTTAACGCTTATTAAAGATACTCTTGCGATGGGTAAGCTTTCAGAGATTATCGAGAGTAATAAACGCTTAGAAGATCACTTCGTCAATAATCAACGTGATCAGCTATCAAATATTTATAGCATGCTCATCTCTGTGACTAATGATGTGCGCGTAGTACTTATAAAACTGGCTGAACGTACTTTTGCCATGCGTGAATTGACTTTTTCTAGTCAAGAACGTCAAACGCGTGTCGCACGTGAAGTCATGACTATTTATGCGCCATTAGCACATCGACTGGGCATAGCACAGCTGAAATGGGAGCTTGAAGACTTAGCTTTTCGCTATCTTGCACCTGACCGCTACAAAGAAATTGCAAAGCTACTGTCAGAGAAACGTAGCGAACGTGAATCCTATATTCAGCGTGTACAAGACAAATTAAATGAGTCACTAACAGACGCCAGTATCGAAGGCGAGGTATCTGGACGCGTCAAACATATATACTCTATTTATCGGAAAATGAAACTTAAAGGTTTATCTTTCGATCAGCTTTATGACATTCGTGCTTTGCGCATTTTGGTTAATAGCCCTTCTGACTGCTATCACGTCTTAGGCCTAGTACATGGTTTATGGCGTTATATTCCTGAACAGTTTGATGATTACATTACTAACCCTAAATCCAATGGCTATCGCTCTCTACATACTGCTGTAATCGCTGAAAATAAATCACTTGAAGTTCAGATTCGTACTCATGAGATGCACTTTGAGGCCGAGCTTGGTATGTGTGCACACGTTAATTACAAAGAAGGCTTAAAGAACAAAAAAGACAATTACCTGAATCAAAGAATCAGCTCATTACGCCAATTATTGTCTATTAATAATGAAACACGTAATCAGCTACGCTCACCCTCCTTAACAGATGACGAACTTGATGATACGGAGCTCGATGAAGAGGAGCAACTCGTTGATTTTGATGAGCTCGAGCGTATTTATATCTTTAGTCGTGATGGTGATATTATCGAACTGCCGAAAGGCGCAACTGTTCTCGATTTTGCCTACTATGTACATACTCAAGTTGGTAACCGTGCACAAGCAGCTCGCGTCAATCAACGCTATGTTCCACTGACCTATCAGCTAAAAACAGGTGAGCAAGTTGAGATTATTACCAAAGCATCGCGCGAGCCCAATCGTGATTGGTTAGTGGCTTCGTTAGGTTATATTCATACCAATCGTGCTCGTTCAAAACTGCGTCAATGGTTCAATAAGCAAGACCGTGATAAAAATATTGAAATAGGTCGCCAAATGCTTAGCAAAGAGCTTGAGCGCCTATCTGTCCATCCTAACAGTATTGATCTGAACGACTACATTCAGCATTTTCATGTCAATACGACCGATGATATTATCGTGGGTTTAGTGACAGGTGATATTGGTCTCAATCAGCTGACCAGTCATATTTCCCGTCAGCTACATCTAGAACCTGAGATACCACCAGAAAATTTTGCACCTCATGTAGACAATAGAGATGCAGGGAAGCTCGATGCGTACAAAATACATATCGACGGTTTAGATAATATCGAAATTAATTTAGCAGGTTGTTGTCATCCTGTACACGGTGAACCAATTGCTGGATACATCACTTTATCTCGTGGCGTCAGTGTTCATAATCGCGGCTGCCCAGAGTATCTACGTCTGGTCGGGCGTGATCCTGAGCGTAAGATAGAAGCCGCTTGGCAAGTCCAAACTGGTCGTTATCAGCCCGTAGATATTCATGTCGAAGCATATGACCGACGCGGTTTGCTACGTGATTTGACACAGATAATTGATAAAGAAAATGTCAATATTCGCCAAGTTCAAACGTTAAGTAATGACGACAATATTGCTTTTCTAAAGTTCCATATTGAAGTCTCAGGCTTGGCACATCTATCTAAGTTGCTCGCAAAGTTAGAACAGCAGCATGGCATTTTGCATGCGCGCCGTGCAGTCGTGTAAATAAAATCTTAAGCCAGTAGTTGTTTGTTCCATAATAAAGTTGTCAAAAAATACTATGCCTGAATTACCTGAAGTAGAAACCACTAAAGCCAGTCTTGACCCATTATTGGGGCAACAGGTAGTTGATGTTAAGGTATTTCAACCAAAGCTGCGATGGATGATGCCTGATAACTTAGACTATTTGATTAACCACACATTGGATCGTGTCGAACGCCGAGCAAAATATTTGATTCTTAATTTTTTGCCAGCAGTAGCCCAGAATAACTCTACAGTTTCAGCTGATTTGGTTGAACCACGTCAGCTTCTTGTTCACTTAGGAATGTCAGGTAGCTTACAGCAGCATAGCGACGATACTGATAAGCGTAAACATGATCATTTAGTTATTGTTTTTAATGATGCTGATGGTACAAAATCTCAATTACACTACTACGATCCAAGACGTTTTGGTTCAGTACTATGGTATGAGGATTACGGTCATAAACTACTAGACCATCTAGGTCCTGAACCACTTTCAAAAGATTTTACCGCAGACTATTTGTACAATTTAATCCAGCGTATAGATTTGCCCAGTCAAGATAGCAATGGGATATTGTCAGGCAACACTAAAAAAAATAAAAGGCAGAAGCCTATCATCCGAGCTATCAAGTCTGTCATTATGGAACAAGAAGTCGTAGTTGGTGTCGGCAATATCTATGCGACTGAAAGCTTGTACTTATCCGGCATCCACCCTGCCACTCCTGCCAATCAACTTTCATACCATCAGATTGTTTTCTTAGTTGATTATATTAAAGACATTTTGAAGAAAGCGATAAAGCTGGGTGGGTCAACGCTACGAGATTTTACAGTAGCAAGCGGACAGACTGGTTATTTCCAGCAAACTTTAAATGTGTATGGTAGACAAGGAGAAAGCTGTCTGCACTGCAGCTCGACGCTAGAAAACATCAAGCTTACTGGTAGAGCCAGTGTTTATTGTCCAAACTGTCAGCCAGTAAAGTAAGTTAGTAGCTGATATCATTTTACTTATAATCTAATCTAAATGAAGCTAATATCAATTTCGAACAGTCGGCTTTAAATAGCTTACATACATTCAAAACTATAATCATATTATTCTCATTTTTGTTGCTTATTAGCGTACATCTTGCTTTAATAGTGCTAGCGCTTACATAAATAGTGCATATTGTTTATTTTTCTGTAATATTCAGCATACTTATCGTTGCCGCAAGATTCCTGTGTGAAGGTAGCAGCAGCCACTAATTATATTATTATGAGTTTCAGGATATCGTTATGACCGTCAAAGCAAAAACTCAACACACAGTTAAGCAAAGGTTTTTTACTGTAATGGCAACCCTAGGATTGGTAGCTGCTACTATCCAGCCTACTTTTGCAGCCATAGAAATTGATGAGACTGATTTCGGACCTTCATACGAAACGATGGTAGTCGATACAGTTGTCGGTAAGCCACTGCAACTCGCAAATGCTGTGGTTGGCACAGCAGCTTATATTGTAAGTCTACCTTTCTCGCTGATTGGTCGCAATGCAGACCAAGCCCAACAAAAGTTGTTTGTTGAACCATGGGATGCTATGGGACGCTGTTTAGGCTGTACCGTTGCAGAAGATAACTATTATAAATCCCAAGTTATTGATAAGAATGTGGTACGTATCGTTGTTGATCAACCATCGGAAATTTTAATCAACACTAATGATTATGTGGTGGTCACGCCATAAACTATTATTTTTGACCGTTTTCTCAACAAGTTAATAAATATCAGTTTATGAGCAGACATAAAAAAGGCTAACTTTACGTTAGCCTTTTTTGTTGCTTCATTTTAGTGACACTAAAACGTTAAGCACCTTTTTTACCGCGGCCGTGACGCTTACGCTCACTTTCAGTTAAGTAGCGTTTACGAATACGTACTGCTTTTGGTGTTACTTCGACTAGCTCATCATCTTGAATGAATTCAAGCGCTTGCTCAAGAGTAAATTTCACTGCTGGCGTCAGTGTCAAAGCTTCATCAGTACCACTGGCACGTACGTTGGTAAGCTGCTTACCAGTTGTTGGGTTAACCGTCATATCATCGTTACGAGAGTTAAGACCAATAATCATACCTTCATAAACTTCAAGCTGTGGCTCAGCAAATAACTTACCACGTTTCTGTAGGTTGAATAGTGCAAAACCTAAGCAAGTGCCGTTTGCCATAGAAACCAATACGCCATTAGAGCGACCACCAACATCACCGATCTTCTGTGGACCGTAATGTGAGAAGCTTGACGTCATGATACCACTACCTGAAGTCAATGTTAAAAACTCAGAGCGGAAACCGATCAAACCGCGGGCTGGGATCGTTGCTTCAATGCGCATACGACCTTTACCATCAAGTTCCATGTTAGTCATTTCGCCTTTGCGTAGACCAACTTGCTCCATGATAGAACCTTGATGCTCTTCTTCAATATCGAAGACAACATTTTCATACGGCTCTTGTAGTTTACCATCAACTTCTTTTACGATAACTTCTGGGCCTGATACGCCCATCTCGAAACCTTCGCGGCGCATGTTTTCGATAAGTACTGATAGATGAAGCTCACCACGACCTGATACTTTGAATTTATCAGGAGACTCTGTGTCTTCTACACGCAATGCTACATTATGAATCAACTCACGCTCAAGACGCTCACGAATATTACGCGAGGTTACAAACTTGCCATCACGACCAGCGAACGGTGAATTGTTTACTTGGAAATTCATCGAAACAGTTGGCTGATCAACCGTTAGTGGTGGTAGCGCTTCAACATTGTTAGGATCACAGATAGTATCTGAAATATTTAACGCATCAATACCTGTGATACAAACAATATCACCTGCTTGTGCATCTTCTACATCGATACGATCAAGACCATGATAACCCATGATTTTTAGGATACGACCGTTACGGGTCTTACCATGCTTATCAATAATGGTTACAGGCGTGTTAAGTTTAACTTTACCACGTTGAATACGGCCAACACCAATAACACCAAGGAAGCTATTATAGTCAAGGCTTGAAATTTGCATACGGAACGGTGCGTCAGCATCCACCTGTGGAGGCTGCACAACATCAACAATAGTTTTGAACAATGGCGTCATATCATCAGCCAAATCATCTGCGTCTAAACCTGCAATACCATTCAATGCTGACGCATAAACAACTGGGAAATCAAGCTGCTCATCGTTTGCACCAAGATTATCAAACAAATCAAAAATTTGATCCATTACCCAGTCAGGACGTGAGCCAGGACGGTCAATTTTGTTGATAACAACGATCGGCTTTAGACCCTGTTCAAATGCTTTTTGTGTCACAAAACGAGTCTGAGGCATTGGTCCATCAACAGCGTCAACAACCAAAAGTACGCAGTCAACCATAGACATTACACGCTCAACTTCACCGCCAAAATCGGCGTGACCTGGAGTGTCAACAATGTTGATACGGTATTCAGTATCTGAAGACTGATCCGTCCAGCGGATAGCAGTGTTTTTAGCCAAAATGGTAATACCACGTTCTTGCTCAATATCACCTGAGTCCATTGCACGCTCAGCAATGTTTGCACGGTCGCCAAAAGTACCAGACTGATGTAATAACTTATCAACCAAAGTTGTCTTACCGTGGTCAACGTGGGCAATAATCGCAATGTTACGCAGGTGTTTGATATCGTTCGCCATATAAAATGCTCGTTTCGTCTTAAAAAAATGCAGTAGCAGTAAGCGCTGCTGAATAAATTTTTATCATCAATCAGATAGATATTGAATCTAAGATGACGCAAAAAATAATGCTATCAAATAAAAATTTCAATACAATCAAATATCTATACTGACGAATTCATCATACAGATAGCTATGCTAATGTACAAACTGTTAACTTACAGGATGTTTGGGTGGCTAGTATAACATTATTGATTCATAAATTTATGTAATAACTCACTTTTCTCATTACATAAATAAAAAAAAGCCACCCATTGGGTGGCTTTTTTTGTAACTATATATTTAGCTATACAGTTATTTGGCTAATGCTTACTGAACAACCATATCTTTAGTTTGTTCAACAGTCATTGTTTTGTCACCAGTGATGATGGCATAAACACGACGGTTCATAGCACGACCTTCTTCAGTGTTGTTGTCAGCGATTGGTTGGTCATAACCGTAACCAACAGTTGATAGACGGTTTGGAGCGATACCGAATTCGTTAGTTAGCATAGATTTGACAGCAACGGCACGAGCTTCAGATAGACGTTGGTTATAACGTGCTGAAGGACCAGTCTTAGAAGCATGACCTTCTACGCGAGCTGTAGAGTTAGGATACTCACGCATCTTCTCTGCTACTTTAGCGATTTCTGGCTTATACTGGTTTTTGATAGCTGATTTATCGTTATCAAAGAATACACGTAGTTCCATTTTCAGTTCATCAGTAATATCTACTGGTACTGGGCAACCGCGCTCATCAACTACAACGTTCATTGGAGTGCCTGGGCATGCATCGATGCTATCAGGTACGCCATCACCGTCAGAATCAAGATCAGCTTCAACAACAACTACTGGAGTATTGTCAACTACTGGCTCTTGCATAGGTGGTACTGCTACTGTAGGTGCTAGATGGCCACCCAATACTACTTCTAGGCCGGCCAAAGCCATGCCTTCCCACCAGTTGTTGTCAAAGT
This sequence comes from Psychrobacter sp. AOP7-A1-24, assembly GCF_052376235.1. NCBI lineage: Bacteria > Pseudomonadati > Pseudomonadota > Gammaproteobacteria > Moraxellales > Moraxellaceae > Psychrobacter > Psychrobacter sp. AOP7-A1-24. The sequence continues at coordinate 32,024 of NZ_JBQSVM010000019.1, forward strand.
TATGAATCGCACGAGCTTCACCACGTAGGCTTAGTGCGTCATTGATGCGATACATAGCACCTAGACCTAGGTTACCGATAGTGTCTTTAGAGTTTGATACTTCAGTACCAGCAGCAACTATTTCGTTATCAGAATTAGTATAGGTTTCTTGGTTTTCTACTTTGATTTTGGATTGACCAGCACCTACTAGTACGTATGGCTTAAGTGCGCTGTCAGTGTAACCAGTAAATTCTTCAGTACCGATCAAGAAGTTACCAGAAATCATTTCTTGTTCGATATCAAAGCGGTTAGCACCAGATTTAGCTGAATCTTCAGAAGCTTCACCGTTTGCATCAGATACACCGTACTCTACTTGGAATTGAGTAGAAGGAGTAAGTTCGATACCTAAAGCTGCACCAGTGTATAGGCTGCTTTCTTTGGCTACGCCACCGTTGTCGTTACCAACACGGTCTGTGTTGTTTTGCAAATTCTTACCAGTAGTAAGAACTTCACGCTGCTTATCAGAAGTATCACTGAACTCTTCAGTCATATGATAACCAAGTAACAATGGGCTGATAGTAACACCGGCATTAGCTGCCATTGGTGCAGCCGCTACAGCAACAAGAGCTAGAGCTATTTTATTCAATTTCATGGACTTCCTCCAAAGGATAATTTTAGTGATGCATCAAGCAAAACCGATTTCAAGACGTACTAAGATAATCATCTCTTACGCATTTTAAGTTACAAAGCAAAACCAATTAAGGAGTAGCTTAGCGATTATTAATTCAGTTTACAACTTTTTTCGTTAACCAGCTACACATTATTACACGATAATGTTGTAACTAAAACACAATAAACATTCTAAGTTACCCAGAACTAACACACCTTACGCTTTTTATCTTTTGTATGTCAGTTTGTGATAGATGGACAGTCTATTGATAGCTGCTTTCTTGAAGCATTTTATTACAATTAGAATTTTTTCTCTATTGCTAATGTCATTCTTTCACTAATTGAAACATTTTTTGACAGTTGCTATATATTACATATATATTGTAAAAAACCAATATTCTTCTGAAAATCAAGTGATTAGCAATTGCATCTGTCTTATATACAATTAAGTCAGAGAAAATTTAAAGAATCTGAACAATTGGTGTGCTCAAAGAATAACCAACACAAGGATGTGTGAGACGTTGTTTTTTATTTGAATGATAAACGGCTATAGGATGTAGCGCATTATGAACTTATTTAATAAGGTACTGGCCCATTATGAGAGAATAGTCATTTTTACCCTTTGTTTACCTATTTGCAGAAAAGGCGGGTATGGAATTGATAAGTTTTTAGATATTGTATCTAGGTTATTCAATAAACTATTGAAGTTAGTCAGTTATAGAAAATCAACCCTTAAAAACAATAATATTTTAAATGCTAATCAATCAAACGGCTTTACTCTCGTTGAGCTAACTGTGACGACAATGGTATTGGGAATTATCGCAGCTATTGCAGCGCCAAGCATCTTAACGCACTTAGCACGAATGGAGGCACAACGTGTCAAGCATCAACTAGAGAACACTTTATCCTTAGCAAAGGCCGAAAGTTATATAAGTCGGCAGGATGTCTTAGTTTGTTTATCGAATGATGCACAGCAATGTCATAGGAATAGTGATAAAACGCTTCTGCTATTTGTAGATAAAAATAACAATAAGCATTTTGATTCTCAAGTAGACATTTTATTAACTCAGCAATTCTTAAACCTAAGATATAGTACAGTGAAGTTAAGGGTTGGCGGTAGGCGTCACTATACTAAATTTTGGGGTGATAGTGGCAGACCGCGAGGACACTTCGGCCATATAAAATACTGCCCTACCTCTTCTTATAATAAGTCGATGTACCAAATCTCTTTTAACCAATCAGGTATCGTCAAACATAAGCTTAACGCAGACCACCCTACGAAATGTAATAGTTAATAGGTGCCATACACGTAAACCTATTTATACATGGCCTCTTTCATCATTATCACTGCGCTCTCTAGTCCTACAAATACGGCATCTGCAATAAGTGCATGACCGATATTTAACTCATATATACCGTCAATCTTTGCAATGGCATTAACATTGTCACGCGTTAAACCATGACCTGCGTTAATAAGCAATTTATCATCTAGTCTCTGTGCTGTAGTTACTGCACGTTCTATTCTTTTGAGTTCAGCCGACTTTACATCAGTATCATTTGCCAAGCCTGCTTCGGCATAAGCGCCAGTATGCAACTCTATCGCGTCCGCATTACACTCAACGGCAGCTGCAATCTGCTTGTCATCTGGATCGATAAATAAAGAGACTTTAATATTAGACGCTTGCAATTTATGAACATATTCTTTTAAAGACGTAGTTTGTCCTGCAACATCAAGGCCGCCTTCTGTCGTCAACTCTGCACGCTTTTCAGGTACTAAACATACCCAAAAAGGTTTAATTTCGCAGGCAATTGCAAGCATTTCATCAGTTGCAGCCATCTCTAGATTCATTCTCGTCGACAACTGCTCTGCTATTTCATAAACATCTGCATCTTGTATATGACGACGATCTTCACGTAAATGTATAGTTATACCATCTGCCCCTGCCTTTTCGCACAATAATGCAGCAGCTAATGGACTTGGATAACTCACACCGCGCGCTTGACGCAATGTTGCCACGTGGTCAATATTCACGCCTAACAAAGGTTTTTTTGAATTGTTTTCAGATGAGGTAGATACAGAGATACTCATAAAAAATCCTTTGGGCAATTAAGCCTAGCTTATATAGTTAATATTAAGATAACAGTTGAGACTGAAATTATTGATAACGCTGCTGCTGCTGCCATAATAGACGGCTTTGTAGGGGCTGATAATCAAGTAAATGGTCAATAAGATGTCGATGCAGTTTTGACCAATGATTCAGAGTCTGCTCAGTAATACCTAAGCGTGCCATTTCTATAATGTCTACGCCCTTAAAAATAGTCTGTCCAGAATCACTGGCTAAATGCTCGGACTCTTCATTATGTACTAGTACAGGGAGCAGGCCTACATCCGGTAAAAAACAGTAAATACAGTCAGACTCGATGGGGTCTTCAACGCTGTCATGTATTAACGTTAAGGTGAATCCTAACTCGGTAAATAGATGCTGCTCAAACTGACGTAGACAGAGACGAAGCTCATTATTACTCAGAGGTTGCTTGAGTTGTTGTAGACTGATTTGATAATGCTGCCACAATACTGGCATTGGATCTTCAGTAGGTAACAGCCGCCACAATATCTCGTTTATATATAGTGCGGCATACTGATGTTGACCGCTGATATTAGCGTAAGGCGCTGCTTCCAATATAGTAGGTGTACTGTCTTTTTGAACACGGTCAGTTTGAGCCATATCTTGCGAAGCAATATTGATTTGACTAAATGTTTTTAGATCGCGTTTGCCAGTAGCAAAAAGCTGTAACGGCATAAACAGTGGAGCGCCTTTTTTCCCAACACCATGTATCACGCCATGTTGTTGAGAAAAAAGATAATACAAAGCGCGTTTTTCCTGATAAGGACGCTGATGCAATAAATACCCGACGAGCGCTTCATTACGCATTTTTTATTACCTAAATATAGTAAAGGCAGACAGTGCTTTTGAAGCGTTCGTTCTTAACCGCTATCAATAGCCCAAACTGGTCAATGCACGCTCGTCATCAGACCAACCACGTTTCACTTTGACCCATAGTGTTAACATAATTTTTTTACCAAACAACTGCTCCATATCTTTACGAGCATCCATACCAACTTGTTTGATACGCTGGCCCTTGTCACCGATAACGATGGCTTTTTGACCGCCACGTTCAACATAGATAGTTGCATCGATGAAAGTACAAGCTTTGCGTGGACGCCCTGTTTTTGGATCAGTATGTGCCGGTTCGTCTTTAAACTCATCAATCTGTACCGTTAAATCATATGGCACCTCATCACCCGCACTACGCATGATTTTTTCGCGAATGATTTCACTGGCTAAAAATCGCTCAGAGCGATCAGTGATTTGCTCTGTATCATAAATAGGTGCAGCAACTGGTAAATGTGAGGCAATCACTTCTTGCAGACGATCTAAGTTTTGATTTTTGAGTGCAGATACGGGAACGATATCAGCAAAATCGAAACTATCGTTGAAAGTTTCGATAAGCGGTAGCACGCTGCCTTTATCTTTTAAGGTATCTGATTTATTGATAACCAATACGACTGTTAAATCGGTCTCGCCAAGCTTTTGCAAGGTTAATAGGTCATCGTCGCGCCATTGATCTGAGTCAACGACAAACAATACTAAGTCAACATCTACTAATGCTGATACTGCCGCTTTGTTCATACGTTCGTTAATAGCACGTACTTCGTTATGATGAATACCTGGTGTATCGACAAACACAGCTTGCATTTCATGGTTTGACAAAATGCCATGAATACGATGACGGGTAGTTTGTGGTTTACGTGAAGTGATAGAGAGTTTTTGACCTAATAAGTGATTCATCAAAGTTGACTTGCCCACATTTGGACGTCCAACAATAGCAACGTAGCCTGCTCTAAAGTCATCAGCCATACGAGTATTGCTACTTGGGGCAAAAAACTCTTCAATTGCCATATCATTATCCAATGCGACATCTGCTGCATCAGTGGCTTTGATAGTATTTTGGCTTGAGTCCATATCTGTATTTTCACCCAAGTTTTGAGTGCTATCTTCATTGTTTGATGGCAAATCAGTATGATTGCTCATAAGTTAATCCTATAGGGTTTGTGACTAGCCGAACAGTCTTGCATACTAAATTTATTTAGCATTCATTAGAAATGAGCTAGAAACATTTAAAGTTTTAAAGTAAATAATTTGTGAGGTAGTTTTAATACGTGTTTGCCAAGATGTAAGCCTATTTAAACTGATACTATGTATCTAAAAATATATTGTATAGATATCAGCTATACACGTTTTTTGGCTGATCCTGGCAGTTTATGTAGTTGGTTGATCATAAGCTCCGCTGCTTTTTGTTCAGCGATACGGCGGCTTTCACCAGATTCAGTAATGTCAGGACAGTTATTAATATTAACATGGCAGCGCACGACGAAAATTTGATGCGGTGCGTTACCACGCGTTTCCATAAGCTCGTAGTTGGGTAAGTCAAACTGTTTAGATTGTAGCCACTCTTGCAACCGACTTTTCGCATCTTTCAGCGCTTTTTGGTCATTGACATTATCAATCAAATCACCATACCAAGAAAGAACACAATTACGAGTAATGTCCATATCTTGACTATCCAAATAGATAGCACCGATCAGAGACTCTACAGCATCCGCCAGTATAGAGGCGCGATTACGACCGCCACCTTTACGCTCGCCTACTCCTAATATCAGATGATTAGACAGCTCTAGGTTTTGGGCAATAATAACCAATGACTCTTGGCGTACCAATGTCGCACGCATACGCGTTAATCGACCTTCATTTTGGCTAGGATAGCGATGATATAACGCTTCACCCACAATCATCCCTAAAAGTGCGTCACCTAAAAACTCTAGACGCTCATAGTTCTTTTTGCTATCGAACGAGCGATGCGTTAATGCAAGTTTAGGAAGGCCTAAGTTATTGAACTCATAGCCTAACTTACGCGTTAATACAGCTAACCGCTGAATAAACTCTGAGCTAACCACAGGCGTATCAATAGACGTACTATTTTTTCGGGAAGTAGGAACCGCTTGGGAATGGTGCGAAGTTGGTTTCATGCGTGGTTTATGGTTATCCCTTCTGCTTGACAGATTTGATTTAATAATATTGTTTAATATATTTTATGAAATAATGAAAGCGATACGTCGTACTATTATAGCTTACTCTGCTGTTGCCATTTCGATGTTACCTTCGAAACGGTTAACAATATCGACATTGCTAAAAAAGTTGTTAGTTACTGCATATTCTTTATAAATAGCCAAACGGCCTGTTTTTTTATCCGTAAAAGTAAACACATCTTCTGCTTTGGTATCATAGTCAGCATTAATAGACAACTGTTTATTGACACGTTCAACAAATTGCTTAGCTGTCTCGTTGTTATTATTAGCTTCTTTTAGCTGTGCACTTAATACTTTGGTCAGTTGATAGTCACCAATTTGAGCCGGTACGATAGCTACTATCAATTTAGTCGCAATACCCAAAAGCATAATAATGAGAACAATATTTGTCACACTGGCGCCGCGTTGCATAGCCAAACCAGATAATTGCTGCATTACGATATCCTTCTAAAGATAAATGACTATTTTGAGTAAGTATCTAAATAACAAATAGCTATTTATTAGGTAGCAACGATATTAGCATAAAACCATTATTGATGAATCAACTGATGAATAATCTTAATTGATAGCACCATTACGTTCAAAGGTCGGTAGGTTTAAGCCAGGTGGTTTATGCATCCAGATATAGACTGCTTTACCCGCTAGGTTTTCATCAGGAACAAAACCCCAAAACCTACCATCAGCGCTACGATCACGATTGTCACCCATCACAAAATACTGACCTTCTGGCACGTTAATACGCCATTCCGTACCCTCTGATTCGACCACCTCTGGTGACTGTTGCTGCAAAAATGGGGCGTATTGCGAGCTGTTCATACCGTCTAGGTAACGTACGAAGTGCTTGTTGTCACCTTGTATTTCTTCAAAATATTGTGCTGCGTCTTCTTCCTGCTGACCCATTGCAGAAGCACTTTCTTCTGTCAGTACTTGACCTGGACCAACCTGTCCTGGTAGATATAGCTGTGAAGTCAATTCAGCATTTGCCGCAAAATCTACAGATTTAGTCTCAACAGGCACATCATTGATAGACAACGTGCCTTGACTATAACTTACTGAATCGCCAGGCAATCCAATAACGCGTTTAATATAATAAATGCTCGGGTTTTCAGGATAGCGAAACACTGCCACATCACCATGCTCAGGCTCACCAGTATCTAGCACCTTATTATAAGTTAGCGGCAGACGCACGCCGTAAGCATACTTATTGACGGCAATAAAGTCGCCCGTATATAACGTCGGCACCATAGAGGATGATGGGATATTAAATGGCTCAATCAAAAATGAGCGTACTATTAATACCACTGCTAGCACAGGGAAAAAGTCATAAGCCCAGCGAACTAGTAAGCCTTCTTGACCTCGACCACGAGTCTTGCGCTGTTTAAGCGCTAGCTTGTCTAACAGCCAAACAATTCCTAGGACTATAGTTAACGGCACTAAAATTAAATTGAAATCAAAATCCATACCAAATTGCCTATTAACGAGCGGCTTATCTAACATCTTTATGATAAGACTCACTACATTTGACTGTTATCTACAATGACTATCTTAGAGTCCAATAATTAGCTATCAACTTGCAACACGGCTAAGAAGGCTTCCTGTGGGATTTCCACATTACCTACTTGCTTCATGCGCTTTTTACCTGCTTTTTGCTTAGACAGTAGTTTTTTCTTACGTGATACATCGCCACCATAGCATTTCGCTAGTACATCTTTACGCATGGCTTTTACCGTACTACGACCAATAATTTGACTACCGATAGCCGCTTGGATGGCAACATCAAACATCTGACGTGGAATCAATTCTTTCATCTTCGTGACCAGTGCATTACCACGATAACGTGCTTGGGTTTCGTGCACAATCATCGCTAAGGCATCAACTTTGTCACCATTGATTAGTACATCGACTCTTACTAATTTATCAGCTTGATAACGCTCGAAGTTATAGTCAAGCGATGCAAAACCTCGTGAAACTGACTTCAGGCGATCAAAGAAATCCATGACCACCTCGCCCATTGGGATATCAAATATCAGCTGTACTTGTCGACCCATAAAGCGCATATCAACTTGAACGCCGCGACGCTCAATACACATTGTCATTACATTACCTAGGTACTCTTGCGGTACTAGGATTTGACAACGGGCAATTGGCTCACGGAACTCTTCAATATTGTTTGGCTCAGGTAGATGTGATGGGTTATCTACATAGATCACATCGCCATTCTTTTTCTCAATTTCATAGATAACTGAGGGTGCCGTAGTAATCAAATCCAGATCATATTCGCGCTCTAAACGCTCTTGAATAATCTCCATATGCAGCATACCTAAGAAGCCACAACGAAAACCGAAACCAAGCGCATCTGACGTATCTGGCTCAAAAAACAGCGAAGCATCATTGATTTGCAGCTTTTGCAAAGCTTCACGGAATTTTTCAAAATCATTGGCATCAACAGGGAACATACCTGAATAAACTTGAGGAGTGATCTGTTTAAAACCTGGAATACGATCAACATCAGGCGTTTTAGAATGAGTAATGGTATCGCCCACTGGTGCGCCAGCAATGTCTTTAATACCAGCAATAATAAAGCCCACTTCACCAGCTTCTAAAATACCTGTATCGACAGGCTTGGGTGTAAATACACCGATAGAGCTTACTGGGTGTGCTTCTTTGGTCGATTTAATATAAATTTTATCGCCCTTTCTTACCGTCCCTTGACGTACACGCACCAATGAAACCACGCCCAGATAGCTATCAAACCATGAGTCAATAATTAAAGCTTGCAACGGTGCGTCACGTTCACCAGTTGGTGCTGGAATAAACTCGACCAAAGCCTCTAGCAGCTTATCGACACCTAGGCCAGACTTAGCTGATACACGCGGTGCGTCAACGGCATCAATACCAATGATATCTTCAATTTCTTGAATAACACGCTCTGGTTCTACTTGTGGTAAGTCAATTTTATTAAGTACGGCCATTACTTCTAGGCCTTCATCTACTGCCGTATAACAGTTTGCTACTGACTGTGCTTCCACACCTTGAGCAGCGTCAACAACCAATAGCGCGCCTTCGCATGCTGCTAAAGAACGTGATACTTCGTAAGAAAAATCAACGTGGCCAGGCGTATCAATGAAATTAAGCTGATAACGCTCACCGTTTGGGTGGTCATAGAACAGTGTTACTGACTGTGCTTTGATAGTGATACCACGCTCACGCTCAATATCCATTGAGTCGAGCACCTGCGCCTGCATCTCGCGATCTTGCAAGGCACCGCACATTTGAATAAAACGATCGGCAAGCGTCGACTTACCATGATCAATGTGGGCAATGATTGAAAAGTTACGAATATTGGCTAATGCAGTCACAAAGCGCCTACTAAATTAAAGGTGATAGAATAATAAAACTTAAAAATAAATACTGTCAGATGCAATAGATAATGTACTTGTACTTTGTTGAAAGTTAACAGCTATAACCAGCCAATTCGGCTATTACTGCTGTCTGAAATCCATAGCCAAGCACATTAGCTCTTATGCAAAGACATAAAAGAGTATTCTAGCAGTTTTCCACTGCAAAGTAAGGCGATTTTGTTAGAAGAGATGTGACTTGCAGATGAAATAGTAAGCTAAAAAAGTAAAAGCAAGAAGTAGCACGCTCGTTGTACCTAACTTGTTTCTGTAGAGACCATTTTAATTACCATAAAGTAGCTACTATGAACCTCTATAGAGAAAAGAAAACAAGCAGCTATGTTTAATGGGTTCAAGAGATATTTACATCTGTTGTTTCGCTACCAGTTTGGTAAAGATATTTATACATCCACGGCGATTTACCATAAAAAGCGCCATTTATCTGAGTCTGCTCTATTAGATATTCACGGAACCTTAAATAAAACTCGTTGTCCGGGCCCTTAGGCTGCTGCCAAAATTCATCAAGCGGCTTTTGATCTGTTAGCTTAGGAATATCATAAATTGCGCGACCCATCACCTTAGTCGGTTTCTTATGATAGACCGACTGCAAGCCTGTCGTACTATTAATCGTCACCATACCAATACTGTACTTCATCAATGTTGGCAGGTGCATATCACAACCATAGAAAACACGATGAGACACTTGATAACGTTCAGCTAGGCTAGCTACCAGCTCCCGATAGTCTCTATGACCCCGATCTAGTGGATGATGCTTAAACACGAGTAACTGTTTTTGTTTAGCGAACTTTGCAAAGCTTGCGATAGACTCATCAATGAACTGTACCACATCACGATAATCACTATGATGCGTAATCTGTGAGTCGTTATGCACTTGCAAGCTGATCAAGAAGTAGTTATTACTTTCTTGCTTGGTCAGCCTCTTCTGCAAGTGTTTATCTGGTAGATATCCTCGAATTTTCCGCCACGGTGCCTTCAACCAGGCAATCGCTTCTTGCCAAGCAGTCATACCTCGATAGTGCGAATAATGGGGATAGCGATTTTTATAAACCCAAGTAATAATGTAATAGGCGATGGCGGCGATACTTAAGCGATAAAATCGATTGTGCGTGTACAAAGGCTGATCATTGGCTTTCTTAAGTGCTTTAATCTCGGCAGTGTTTAGACGTGAATAACCGTTAATCCCATGTTCTTGTAAGGTAATATAATCAGGACGCAAATACCCTTCTTCAAAGACAAAGAATGAAACACCCAACCTTTCACTAATACATGCCGCTTGGGTATGATGTGGTCGACAATCACCAAAGCATACAATCGCATCAATATCATGCTCTTGGATAAATACCTGCAACCAAGAAGAAAATTGCGCTAATGTATTGGTATATTCGTAAGTATTATCGTGATGATAAAAAAAGGCATCGCCCGCATTGAAATTGATTTTGCTCACTTTAATGTCTTGTGTTTGCAAGAATGACGAAAAGCGATTAAAAAACCCACCCATTTTCCCTTGTAGTAGCAAGACATGACGATGAGTAAGCAAGTGAGACATCGAAGCTGCCATAGTACTGGACTACCATTAAATGAAAAAGTAAGAGATAAAAATGAGAAAGGTCGTGCAGTCATGCGAAGATACGTAACGTAAAAATGATTATACCGAAAATGCACCTATTTGTCGCAATACAATTATATGGTGCTCTTCTGATAAATTAGTGAGATATTTTACGTAGTTGCTGTTGCAATCGGTTACGCTGTTGCATAAAGCGTATGGTTACATATCTTTTAACTTTAGTGGGTAAAGATGAGGTCAAAGTCTTCACTGAATTATTTAAAGTATGAGTTGTTTCGGGCTCTGATTTATCATTTCTCTCAAGCAAATGTAAATCTCTTGGAGGGTATAAATAATCGATCACTTGCTCTACTTGTGCTAATCCATAGCCATCAGGTAGACGATACAACGGGTAACATATAAGGGCGCCATATATTAACTGTTCAAGAGACAAAGGTATGTCTCGTTCTCGCCTTTTTAGATAGTTGGCTTTAGGTAGTAACTTTTCATCAATATCTGTGGTCAACCCCCAACCTGCATAAAATGGCAGTCCATAACAGGTAACGTCCAGTCCACGTAGCAATGCTTCAAAACCAGTCAGTGAGCTGATCGTATGAACCTCATCCACCCATTCTAAACAATCGGGCATCGCCGTATCATAGGCAACCGCTTCAACCTGACGTAGATGGGCTTCTGATACTTTACCCGCTCGCAGTCCTGCCTCAACATCAGGATGTGGTTTATAAATCAAATAGGCATCTGGGTTATCTTGTCGTACACGTTCAATCAAATCACTATTTGTCTTTATTGTGGAGCCGCAGTATTGTACTGATAAATCATCCTCTACCTGACCGATAATAAGAACGCGGCGTCTCCCAGATATTTTGGCATCCTGCATCCACGAATTATTTTGGATGCTAGCAATATCTATACCGATCCCAACATTGTATTTACTTACACGCTGAGTAAGCAGTTTATTCCGCAGTGTGTTTACGCGAAGACGCTGTTCAGAACTCAGTGGTGGACAATTTTGCAGCAATATTTCTAAATCTGAAGGCTGGGTCGCATCGTAATAAATACCTTGTTTGTCTATCACAACAGACAGTGGTACCAGTAAAGTAGCGCCTAGACCGTTTGATCGGATAAAGCCATCTTCCATACAATAAATAGCTGGTGTATCCAAGCTTTGCTCAGCAAGCTTACTCTGTACTTGCTGACGTTTGGCCAAACCCCATACTAATAAAGGCTGTTGAAAATTGACACGGAAATGGTCTGGATGTAACAGGTTTTTTAGACGCGGTTTTGGTTTAATAAATAATATCGTACGTGGTAAATCGGTGAAAGCTCTTACAAACGGTAGCTTCCAACGGCTAAACTCATATACCGTCAAATCACCTTCAAGGCGCCCTTGCCAACGCCGATTGGTCACCAACCACTCAATGGCTATATCTATGTCACAAGCTTGTTTCGTTGCCGGATCTACATAACGACTATAATCAATATAGGCACTATAAAATAATACTTCCAGTGTCGTTTGAAGTGTCTTATGCGACGTTGCAGGAAACAGTGCTGAGTTCGATGAGTTCCTACTGTTTATGAATATCTCAGCTGATACTAAACGACGTTTTTGAACTGATTTAAGTAGGTTTTTAGGTGCATTAGTGTCATCAGTTAATCCCCATCCACTATACCAACTGACCCCGAAGCAATGCACTCTTTTGCCTAACATCAATGCTTCAAAGCCCATATGTGAGCTGACGGTATAGACATCACTTACTTGTTTAAGCAGCTCAACGGGATTTAGGGATTGAGTCAACAACCTAACGTTTTTAGGTAGTTTTAAGTTGGATAAATATCCTGATTTTGATGCAGGATGAGCTTTTATCCAAATATACGCGTTAGGATGATTGCGGCATGCAGACTTCAACATCTTTTTAAACTGACGTTTATTTGCACCAGCACCTTTAACAGAGGCGTCGCCAGCTACTTGGTCAATCAATAAGACATGTGATTTTGAAGCGTTTTTTTTCCCGTTAATATTTTCTTCAGCAATCAACTTATCCAACGACGGACAATCGATTATGGAATTATATTTACTAAGTTTTTTCTCGCATATACGCGCCATCAAATGACGAGCACGTGTCTTGTCTGCTGCACGATCGCTACTAGTACTCTTGGTACGCTCAACAATTAACTGCTCAAGGCGCGAGTGGCGCGTCATATCAAAGTAAATGCCAATGTCATCGACAACCACGCTTAAGCCATGGCGACTACTAATACCTGAATCCAATGAACGCAAAAATCCATCTTCAATACTTAAGGTATTCACGTCCTGACGGGTTGCAGCTTTATCAGCTCGTTGGAAGCTTTTCTTGTGCCCCCACCCAATAAATGCATCAGGTTGTGGTTTTTTCTTGCAATTTATCAGGCCTTTTTGCAAACCTGACCAAGGATACCAGCGCTGAATGTCAGCTTGTAGCACTTGCGAGAGTAGCAAGTTATTGCGACACATACCTTTACCAATCACTGCCAATGTCTTTGGTGATTGATACTTTGACGATGGCAAAAGTAGCGCATGATCAGAGGTAGACATAGTAGATACCTTGACTTCATTCGCTACTTCTTTTGCCATATCTTTAATACCTTTTCTTGTTAATTTTAGTGAAATTCATTCAATAATCATCGTTACGTCATGATTATTTAGCCGTTATAGATCTAAGACAACCTTGGCAGCAATGGCTAACTGATAAACGATCTGCGATAGACCACGAGCAATCTCTACACGCTTAGTTTTAACTTTCGGTAATACCATAATCTCATCACCTTGCTGGATACGATACGCCGTATTGACCACTTGACTAGCACCGTTCTGATGAACCACTAAAATATCTTTCGTATCAGCGTTGTCAGAGAAACCACCAGAGTTGGCTACGTAGTCCCCAACGGTATAGTCAGGATTGAAGGTAAGTGCCCCTTGTGCTCGTACTTGACCATTGACTGTAATGACTGACGTTTGAGCCGGTATCTCAATGATATCGCCTTGTTGCAGAATAATGTCCTGCCATGAGTTTGGTACAACAACAATTTGACCATCGGTTTCTACATTACGAGCTTTGGCAACGAACTGTTTGACCAATGCTGCATCATCTTGACGTAATGCTGCTTCCTCACGAGTCGTCGACTGTGTTGCTAAAGTCAGTTCTTCTAAACGATCGAGCGACTCATTAATCATACGTTTTTGTTGCTCAGCAACAGATTCACGGTAGATCGTTAAGTGAGTCAGTTTTGCTAGTGGACTTGGCTGCAATTGTGGCACGATATCTTTTAGACGCGCACCGTATGGTACGACCATTGCGCCATTACCAGTATGCGCACCTTTTACCTGCACAGCGATTGTACCTGCGTAACGATCCGACGTTACGACCATTTGGTCGCCATTATAAACAGGAACGTTTTGAGCTTCACTTAATGAATAGTATTCTGCCGTTTGTGCACGCCCTGCACTGCGAGTAATACTGACGTTAGTGGCATTGGCCGCTGGATTAGACACTTGCAATACATCACCAATAGTCAGATCATTCACATCAAACTCGAAGGTATACTCATTTTGAACTTCTCCACTAACAACAAACGATTTTTTCTGCGGTGCCACGGTGATGACATCACCATCACGAAAAGAGAAAGATTGCAGTTTACCTGCTAGTAGAAAATCATATAAGTTGACTTGTTGCAGCATTTGGCCATTGCGTTTGATTTGAATATCAATATAACTGCCGCGAGAAGGATCAACACCGCCTGCTCTATCCAAATAAGACAATACCGAGTCTGCTGCTAGACCACCATAATAACCCGGCTGCTTAACAAAACCTGTGACAAATACTTTGACTGGCTGTGCTTGCTCTAATGAAGCATAAACGCCAACATTTGAACGATAAATACGATTGACCGCGCTTTTGACCACATTTTGTAAGTTACCGTTTTGCACACCAGAAATACGCACTGGACCGACATTTGGTAAGAAAATATTGCCCTGTGGGTCAACAGTCATCGTCGCGGCATATTGATAAGCGCCCCACATTCTCACCTGAACGTTATCACCTGGATTAATTACGTAGCTATCATTAAAGGTAGATCCTGACGTTGTCGAGAATGCACCGCGAAATAACTGTTCGCCAAACATCATGTCTTGTGTATCAACGTCTTGGTAAGGACGAGTAGTATTGATTACTGATTGACTTGGCAAACTGGCAGCATTGACGGCTTCTTGAGCAGTTGCCTGAGCAGGTACATTGCCGGAGAACGCTTGTGTTGAAGCACTACTAGTGTTGTTACTAGTACCAAAACTAGATCCAGCTATCTGATTAGCAGCACTGTCTGCGGCCATAGCTGGTAGACTTGTTGCAATCATCGCCAAACTAATCATCATCACGATAGAACGTGGTTTCGTATTCATGAGTTATATTCCTTTACTGATCTATCGATCATTACTGATATCTGGTTTTCAAGACTAGCTACGGTGATCACGAACCACTGCCATCACGAGACGTACAAACCCATAAAGCATCAAAAGTAGCGCAAGCGATGTCCAAATGAGATAAGCTTGACGAGGATAGGTTGCATCTTCGGCTTCATAAGGCGTTGAAATCACAATCAAGTTTTTCATCTTCTTGAAAGCTTCTAGACGTGACTTTTCAAGCGACGACAACGACAATTTGTATAACTCGGTAGCAAAATCCACATCGGCTTTAATGGTTTCAAACTGTACCGCTTGTCGGTTTAACTTGGTTGTATTCGGCGAGGTCAATTTAGTCTGTTCTTGAGTGATTTGCTCTCCAACCGCCTTTATCTGACTTCTTAATGAAACGACTTGCGGTGCATCTGGATTTAGATAGCTGAGTAACTGACGCTCTTCGGTACGCAACGAACTCAATTGCGCTTGTAAGCTACCAATTAACTGATTAACGATTTGCGCATTGGCTTGTGGATCATAGATTTCATTTTCATTCTGATAGTTTAATAGCTGCTCTTTGGCGTCATTTAAGCGCTCTTCTGACTCGTCTAGCTGAGTCTCTGCAAACGCTAATTGATCGCGAGCCACTTCTTGTGAAATGCGGTTCACAAACTGTTCAGATTCACCTAAGATAGCTTTGTTCAGCTCAAAAGCATATTTTGAGTCAAAGCCTTCTGTTGATACCGAAAGCACATAGCTCTGCTCGTCGAGATCAATATGAACCCTTTTTTTGAAGTACTCAAGCAAATCCTCTTGCGAAGCATTTGGATCAATCTCATAGATAGGATCTGATCCATCCACATAATATGATTCACGAAATTTGAACTTATTGTCTAGGCGCTTAACCATGTCATTCGACAAGATGTATTCCGTCAAATAGGTCGCGTCTTCTTTACTAGTGCTATTTACGCCCAGCAGGGCCGATATCCCACCACCAGTGGCTGCACTAGAATCACTGACCTGTTTGACCACTACGTCTGCAGTCGAAACGAAGCGTGGATGAGCAAGGGTCATCACATAAAAGATAACGAGTATCCAAGGAAGGATCACCAAGCCGATAAACAGCGAGAAGTTAATTATCTTACTTTTTTGCTTTGTGGATATGCTTTTCATAAACCTCAATCGCTTCTGTTGTATCGTCAAACACGTGTGCGGTTTGATCCATTAATACAATACCAATATCACAGTTTCGTTTGATATCACCAATATTGTGCGACACTATTAAAAATCCAGCTTGTGCTCGTCGAGCGGCCAGTATCTCTTCACTACGCTTCCGAAACGCTGCATCACCTACAGCCCCAGCTTCATCTAGCATGTAGTAGTCAAAGTCAAAGGCCAAGCTTAGCCCAAACGTTAGTCGAGCTCTCATTCCTGATGAATAGCTCTTGACGGGCATGTCAAAATAATTACCAATATCAGCAAACTCTTCGACAAAACGAATTTTTTCATCGATATAAGGGCCACTTGAATATAATCGGCAGACAAAACGAACATTTTGACGCCCTGTTAAGCTACCCTGAAATCCACCTGCCACACCAACTGGCCATGAGATAGTAGAATCGGTAATAATCTCCCCCTGGTCGGGCTGATCAAGTCCACAAATAATACGTAGCAATGTCGATTTACCAGCACCATTACGGCCTAATAAACCTACACTTTTTTTATCACCAATAGTTAAACTTAAGTCTTTAAACAAATAATGGCGACCATTTTTCGTCATAAATGACTTTGAAACATTCTTAATTTCGATCACTGGTTCACCTTTTCTATCTTTGGACCCATAACTCGCCACATGACATTAACGAGATCGAATCATATCACGCTCAGCATACTTATAAAGTAGCAATCCTAAAAAATTGACCACAAACATCCACTCTAAAAAATACCAAATATCAATATGATAGGCTGGATAATTTGGCGCAAAAGCATGCCTCATAAGTTCAATATTATGAATAAAAGGGTTGTATAGCAGATAGCTGAAATACGGTTCGGGAATAACATGAATGGGATAGATAATACCAGAAGTAAAATACAATATAGTAAACAGTATGGTGATGACCTTACTGATTTCCCCTCCATAATATCCAACAACCATCATGATTAGAGCAACACCGAAGCTAAATATGAAGAATGTGATCCAACAAAATAAGACGACGTGCAGGTTTTCTAGACTGGCAGGAATATCAAAAAAAGCTAAGCCTAACAGTAATAATATGGACGTAAAGAAATAAATAATCAGTTCTAAGAATGAACGCGCAATAATCACATCGATATGTTTTATCGAGCGATACATCAGTAGACCTTTGTTCGCATCAACAGCACCTAACGCTCTGGTTCCTATCTTTTGAAACATTCGAAAAGGAACCATTCCGACAACTAGAAACAAAGGATAAGCCATTCCTGGCAAAGCACGCTCAATAATTACGCCAAATATCAATAGGAAAATTAGTACTTGGAGAAGTACTTCAAGGGGTGCCCAAAGATAGCCCAAACGATAACCACCAAAGCGCGTCTGTAGTTCACGCATTAGCAAGGCATGAAATGCTGCACCCATGACTTTTAGGCCACTTCGATGCTTAATGGGACGATAAGGGGGTAGTTGAACAGACATGGCGTTACAGGACTTTACCGAAAACAGCCCCTATGATAAGTAAGCGCGACATAAGTTACAAGAATTAATCTGTATATGGACGGATAAACCTATGATTTAGCAAGAAATCTGTAAATAATTGATTTGCAAAATGCTATACAACACTTTATTTCAGGCAAAAAAAAACCAATCTTGATAGATTGGTTTTTTTAGTACTGCTAAATATGGTGGCGATGAAGAGACTTGAACTCTTGACCTCACGATTATGAGTCATGCGCTCTAACCAGCTGAGCTACATCGCCATTTGAGGCTGCACATTATGCCCAAGCTGCTGACTGCCGTCAACCCCTAATAGGCATTTTTTGCAAAAAAATGATTTTAATACAGATTAATTGCAACGATTACTACAACAAACAATAAAAAAGGTTTGGTAAACCGATAAGCCGGGTTCTGTCGTGGACGATCATTCCTCTAGGCGTATCATCGCTAATACGCTCAAGCAACCTACCCGCATCGAACGCGGGCCGCGCCATGCCGATGCCTATTTGGTCTTGCTACGCGTGGAGTTTACCATGCCGTGAGATGTTGCCATTCACGCGGTGCGCTCTTACCGCACCCTTTCACCCTTACCGATAATACCCTAAGATACTAAAGGCGGTCTACTCTCTGCTGCACTGGTCGTCAAGTTACCCTGCCCAGCCGTTAGCTGGCACGCTGCCCTATGTAGCCCGGACTTTCCTCCCCTGCGCATCTGTTGCCAGTGTGCAGCGGCGATCGCCTAGTCTACCAAGCGCGCTAGTATAGCAAACTTATGACAGTATGCGGGGGTCTTTTGAATTTATTTTTGAGGACAATAACAAGTGGGTTAAACGAAATTTTCTGGCAGTATTTCAACATTGCCAACCAGATTACCTTTTAGACACGGAATCTGTAACCAATGCGCTTCGGGATAATAATTGTCTAAATACTTTCTTAGAAATTTAATAGTGCTATTTGCGATCTCAGTATCCGTTTGATCAGCATCATCGTGAATATGGTTATAAATTACGCTATGTACCATTAATCCACGCGATTTTATGGCTTCTAAACTCAGCAAAGTGTGATTGATACTGCCCAATCGACCAGAGGTGACCAAGACAATAGGATAGCTTTGCTCGGCAATATAATCTAACGTGAGTAAGTTCTCTGTAATGGGTACAAGCAAGCCACCCGCACCTTCTAGTAGTACTAAGTCATACTCAGCTTGTAATCGCTTGGTGGCACTAGTGATAATATCAGGATCAAGTGTTTCTCCTGATAACTTAGTAGCCAGATGAGGAGACGCTGGCTTCTTATAACGATGAGCACAAGTCGTAAAATCAAGGTCACATGGCTGTAAAGGAATGTCCATCAATTGACGATGAGTAACAATGTCATCAGCGATATTCATCTCACCATTAGCTGGATTGATCGATACGCCCGTTTGTACTAGCTTTTGAGTAATAACTTTTACACCTTGATGCATAAGCGCTTTAGCAAGCAACCCAGTAGCATAAGTTTTGCCAATATCGGTATCGATACCAGAGACAAATAAAACACTCATGATTGACCTCGGCTGTCTAAATATGTTCGCACAACTTTTAGCAGCGATTGGCATAAGGTAGTCAGCTCGTCATCAGTAATCACATAGGGTGGCATGATATACACCAGCTTTCCAAATGGTCTGACCCAAATACCATTATCAATCAATAAAGACTGAAAAATGGGCATATCAACTGCTTCATGCAACTCAATCACAGCAACTGCACCCAAACAACGTACCTCGACAACACCTTCTAATAACGCGGCTGGTGCTAGCTGCTGCTCCATAATGCATTGCATATTTGCAGTGCGCGCTTCGATATCATAAGACACAATTAAATCAATCGAGGCACACGCAACTGCACAAGCCAATGGATTGCCCATAAAGGTTGGGCCATGCATCAGGGCTGGATAATCACTATTATGGATGGTATCAGCAATTTTTCGGGTACATAACGTTGCGGAAAAAGTCATATAGCCACCCGTCAACGCTTTGCCGATAGTCATGATATCAGGACAGATAGCTGCATGCTCACACGCAAACAGCTTACCACTACGACCAAACCCAGTGGCGATTTCATCCGCAATCAATAGGACATCATACTTATCGCACAGTTGACGAAGCAATTGTAGATATTCAGGACTATAAAAACGCATTCCGCCTGCGCCCTGAATAATTGGCTCAATAATGAAGCCCGCCAGCTGCGCGCCATATTCTACAAAAAACTGAGCTAATGATTCACGCTCATCTACTGTCAATGCGCGCTCAAAGCCAATCGGCGGCGCAGGAACAAAATGCTGCATCGGTAACTGCTTACCATATAGGCTGTGCATACCATTGACAGGGTCGCAGACACTCATGGCATGCCACGTATCACCGTAATACCCTGAATGGGTTGACGCAAACTGCTGCTTAGATGGGCGCTTGGCAGCCACTTGATATTGCAGCGCCATTTTTAGTGCCACTTCCACGGCAATACTGCCACTATCTGCATAAAAAATCGCATCAAGTCCGGCAGGTACAATATCGAGTAATTTTTTACCCAAATCTATCGCCGGCTGATGAGTCAGTCCACCAAACATGACATGCGCCATTTTACCCAATTGCTTGGTAAGTGCTTCATTCAATTTGGGATGATTATAACCATGAACGCTCGCCCACCACGATGACATACCATCTATCAGGCGCGTGCCATCTTCGGTAATGATATAAATACATTCAGCACGATCAATAACAATATTGGAATAAGTGGGAGGTAGGCTAGCGTAAGGGTGCCAAAGATGTTGCTGATCGAACTCGCTTGCTACTTGAATGGGTTTGGTGCTCATGGTTTCCGTGGTCATCGTATTGTCCCTAAAACGTTGTGAACCTAAATACCATCAATCGCTTATCAATATTTTATTGACCCGTAATACGCTTGTATTTAGATAGTAAGTCGCTTTCAGTCTCGACATGATTGGGATCATGAGGAATACAGTCAACTGGACAAATTACAACGCATTGTGGCTCGTCAAAATGTCCGACGCATTCTGTACATAAGTCAGGGTCGATGACATAGATATCATCCCCTTCTGAGATGGCTTCATTGGGGCAAGCAGGCTCGCACACATCACAGTTGATGCACTCATCAGTGATTAATAGTGCCATGAACTGTTCCTTATATTTTTGCTCGTATTATATATATATCTGGCTGCTTTTGACTGTTTTAGCAAGTGCTAGTAAGATATTTTTTATTCAGTATCTTTGATACAGCACCTTTTATTTGATATTTAACTTCTCGTCAAAAGCTTGCAAGACACAGGGTGGAACGAATTTATTAACGTCACCGCCGAGCTTGGCAATTTCGCGAATCATGGTAGATGAGATAAATGAGTAATTTTGAGATGGGGTCAAAAATACCGCCTCAAAGTTTTCATCAAGCTCACGATTCATATTAGCTAGCTGAAACTCGTACTCAAAATCTGACATCGCACGCAATCCACGCAAAACTGCCGTGGCATTTTTTTCACGCATAAAATCCACAAGCAGCCCTTCAAAACCAATCACAGATACTTGCGGTAAATCTGCAAACACGGTTTCGACCAAAGCCACTCGCTCTTCAAAACTGAACAAGGGCTTTTTATGGTGTCCTGAGGCAACGGCAATGACTACCTCATCAAATAGTTTGGTGGCGCGTGTAACCAAATCCACATGACCATTGGTAATAGGATCAAAGGTACCAGGGTATAGGATTTTGGTATGTAATTTTGAGGAATTGGGAGAAATAGAGTGACTCATAGCATGACTAATATAATCGGTAATAGTAGGCTGTATGCTAGCAAATTTTGCTCAAACTTAATACTTATCTGCTACATTTGTCCTAACAGCTGATTTACCTTTTCACTAGAGGCTTTGATACAATAGGCAGTTCGACTCATCCTCTTATAGTAGAAATAAAAAACCATACTATTTATTGGATTAGGATGAGGAATTAGTGGGACTGATTAAATAAGGAGCCTGCGTTTTAGGTCATCTTTATGGAGAAATTATGTCAAAAAAATCAAAAAAGCCAGATAATCAGATTTGTGCCAATAAAAAGGCGCGTCATGAGTATTTTATAGAAGAAACCTTTGAGGCAGGACTGGCACTACAAGGTTGGGAAGTAAAAGCCATTCGCGCAGGAAAAATGACCATTACCGAAGCGTACGTCATATTCCGCAATAACGAAGCCTTCTTGTTTGGTGCTCATATTCAACCATTGATATCGAGCTCAACGCACGTTAGTCCAGACAGTATTCGCACTCGTAAATTGCTACTTAATCGTCGTGAAATCGAGAAGTTATCTGGAGCAATCAATCAGAAAGGTTATGCTTGTGTGCCGCTATCTTGCTACTGGAAAAACTCACTGGTGAAATGCCAAATTGGCCTAGCACTGGGTAAGAAGCAGCATGACAAACGCAAAACGCTAAAGGATCGTGACTGGGAACGTGATAAGCAGCGCGGTTTCAAACAGCATTTAGATTAATTAGTATTCAGTTAGTCTAAATAGAAAAGGACGGCTCAGTATATATTGAGCCGTCCTTTTTTTGATGTCTATAGCATTTTATAAATAATCATTTTGAACGCTAGTTGATAAAAACAGACTTTATAAGACAGGAGTGCTTTATAAAACTCAACCATCTACTCTATTATACTGCTTGCTCTTCTAAAGACAGTCTTGTCTTTCTACTAGCTTGACGTAACTGCCTAACACCATGAGCAATCAAACACGCAATCCCTAACCAAATCAAACCATAGCTATAAATCATCGCTGACTCAAACGGATTACCTAGTACGGTCACTGCCAAAATAAATAACAATGCTGGCTCCAAATAGCTCATCATACCGTAGACATTGACTGGTAGCATTTGACTGGCGTCAATATTGGTCTTCATCGCTAGCACACTGAGTATACCTAGCCCTATAAGCATCATGATAAAGAAACCAGAGCCGCTCACCAACACCAAACTACTAGGGGCAAAGAAGAACAAGTAAGCCAGAGCAAAAGGCACAAATATTGTTAAATCAACCAACAACCCAGTCACCGCTCCGATACCCTGCAAGCGACGTAAAATATAATAAACAGGATAAGTGCCGCATACCCATAGCGTTGCCCAAGAGACGCTTTGCGTACGGACGATTTCGCTACCCACTCCCAAGGCGGCAAAGGCTACTGCTAACCATTGCAAACGGCTTAGTTTTTCGCCAAAAAATACACAGCCAAACACCACCATCATTAACGGGAATAAGAAGTATCCCATTGCGGTTTGCACACCTTGCCCATTAACTGGCGCCCACATAAATAACCAAAACTGGCTAAGAAATACTGGTGTAGGTAATAGCAGCCACGCCCATTGCTTAGCGCCTTTTAGCACTCTTAATTTATCAATATGCAATCCCAGACGTCCACTTACCATTAAGTATCCTACCAACGCTGCCCACATCGCAAGCATACGCCAGATAAATACTTGCGTCCCTGACAACGGTGCTAAAAAACTGCTATACGCATAAAGTATGCCAAACAGTACATTGGATAATATAGCAAAAGACACCCCTAATATCAGTGTACGTTGTTGTGCGTTACCTGCCGTCCAAACCGCAGGTAATGGCAAACGTGAAGCAGTCGTTGCTAACGTATTAGCGAATGCATTGGATAGCATTGAGATAGACATGATGAGCACCGTAAATATTAATAGATGGTAGAAAACCAATTGTTAGCTCTTATTTTGTAAGTGGCTCTGATTGGTATAATCTATTTTACTAGAGTGCTTTGGTATATTATCTCTATATAAGTATATTTATGAATAAAATTATCAATTAAATATTATATAAATGATTATTTTCTTATATTGAAATTATTTTTGATAATATTTATGAAATATACTAAAAAATCTAATACTATTGAGGACGTCCCGATATGAGCCATACGTTAGATAATACTGATAAAGCTATTCTGAACTTGCTACAGGATGATGCGACGTTACCGCTTAAAACTGTTGCAGAGCGAGTACATGTATCCATTGCGACGGCGCAGCGGCGAATACAAGCGCTGATAGATAGTGATGTGATTACCAAACAAGTAGCTATCGTCAATCCTGACAAAGTGGGCTATGGTCTGACGGCAGTCGTGATGATAGAAATGGAGCGCTCTAATACCTCAATGCAGCATCGATTTGAGCGCTTGATGGATGCGCAATCACGAATCATGAGTTGCTATGAAGTATCAGGCGATTTTGATTTTATGCTGATGGTCAATGCAAAAAATATGAGCGACTATCATCAGTTCACTCGTAGCCTACTGACTTACGAAAATAATGTACGCAACTTCAAAAGTCAGTTTGTGATGAACTTCACTAAGAGTGGAACCAAAATCACCCTAGATTAATTATAATTTATCAGTCTCAGCTAAATTTACCTATCATATGGCAATTGATAATGAGTAGCTAAGTTGCCTCTAAACCCCGTACGATATCCCTCAATTTTCGTTGAAAATTAAAATCTAATCACTCTTTTGTAAGTCCATTTTTTAGACAAGGAAGCCCAACCATGACTGACCACGCAAGCGCTGCTAACAAAAATACTCGAGTACCACTCAAACAATCAAACCCAAAAAGGGTAATGGCAGGCGCTTTGTTTGCTACAGTACTAGCCAGCTCAGGCTGTGCTACTAGCTCACTATTAGATGATAACGGGCACGTCACTACAAACACGACAAAGCAGATATTGTCTGAAGATCAGATTGTTGCCTTTGGTCGTCCTGCACAGGTGTTACCAAAAATGCCAAACGCGTCGATGGTTATCGTGGGTGAAAAGAATAGTTATGTCCTCACTCAAGGTGGGACAGAGATGGTGAACTTACTAAGTAATCTGTCTCAAAAAAATATACAAGTGGATAATGACATGAGCTTTCATGTACCCAGTAACAATGGGTATTTTCAAGGTAAGATGAAATTGTCTTATGCCAAATTAAAAGACGAATTTAAGCGCTCAGACTATCAGTTCTTTTTACAAAACAACGGTAAAGAATGCACCTCAGAAAGCGACCAACGTATCAATGCTCAGCGCTTTTGTTTTAGCGTTCCTGTCAGAGGCGCTATCTATCCGCAAGTTAGTAATTTAGGTTTAATACAGTCAAGCTATCGCGCTTTGACCAAACCATATACGGTGAGCTTCTACACAGAAACTCAGCAAGATGTCGTCACTCGCAGCGGTCCAAATGGCGCGCAAAAGCTAGTACTGCTACCCTTTGCACTTGCTTTTGACGTCGTTACTTTCCCGCTTCAACTATTAGACTAGATAGTATGCTTTGAGGCACTTTATAAAGGACACGTTACCGAAAAGTCTTCCGTACTCAACCGTAACGTGCCCATTTAATATCTTAAAATAACTTTTCGACCAGTTTTTTCGGGTAGCTTTGTTTCGCTGTTTCTGCCGCTTGAAACATCATCTCATCTGCTTCGACAGGGCCGGCAACATCGCACAAACAAACATAGGCTAGTTGCATCAAGTTATTTAATAGATGCTCGTTGTCTGGTACAAATGGGCGATTGCCTTCCAAAAACTGCCTGATATTGAGGTGATGCCCTTTGAAGGTGCGTTCCTGCGAAACAGTTTGGTGCATCGTCAGAAATAGGTTGCGACTTTCTATTTCTGATAACTGACTGCGCAGCGCTTCTATAACGGTATAGAATGTCAAAACCAGCTCAGAAACAGGTATTAGCGCTTTGATTGTTTCGTTATGACTATTATGACTATCAACCTCAACGGTCTGCTGACTGTCCGATTGCAACGTATCCCAAAAACCTTTGCGAATATCGGACTTATAAGCTTGTAGCTCAGGATAGCGCCTTGTCGCATCCAAGACGCACTGTTGCATCATTTTTACAGAGACAGTCGAGTATCGTTGCCACTGCGATTTAAGCAGTCTCACTTCTTCAGGATGTAGATATTCGGCCAGTACCTCTGCCATCGCAGTCACAGCTTGGTCTACGGATTGAGTATCAATGTTCATCAGCTCTCTCCTATAAATGCCGCTCAGTTAAACTCTTAGAATCAAACATCTGCTTTTGGAACTCAGGGTAACCAAGCTCTGCATGCTCGGTATAATCAAGGCCTCGCTGCTCATGTAAGCGGCTTGCTTTTAATCCAAAGCTTAGATCAATCAGCTTATACATAATCAGACCCAGTCCCAGCCCCCAACCTAATGCTACGCCGACGCCCAATGCTTGAACACCGAGCCGTGATAAGTTAAATAAATCTCCTGTATAAAATAATCCTGCTGCAAGCGTACCCCATGCCCCGCCAAAACCATGTACTGCGACTGCCGAGACCACATCGTCTACCTTAAACTTTAATAGCAATTGCGATGATAAGATATAAACGAGAGAAGCAACCCCGCCGATAATAACGGCAAAGACAGGCGTTGTAGTCGCGCAGCCTGCGGTAATCGATACCAAACCAATCAAGCTAGCATTGACACTGTCACTCAACAAAATGGCTTTATTGAGTGTTCGAGAGATAAGTATGTAACACACCACAGCGCTCACTGCAGCGACAAATGTATTGACTGCGATTAAGCCAATGTTGCCAGTAATAGACAACGTCGAACCAGCATTAAACCCGAACCAGCCAAACCATAAGATAAACCCACCAAGTGCTAGCAATGTCATATTATGACCTGCGATTAGTCTTGGTGTGCCATCAGGTGCAAAGCGGCCCAATCTTGGGCCAATGACTAAGATACCTGCCAACGCCAACCAACCACCAATAGAATGCACGACGGTAGACCCAGCAAAATCGATAAAACCAAGCTCAGTTAGCCAGCCCGTACCACCAAAATAACCACCCCATACCCAGCTCGCAAATACGGGATAAATGAACAAACAAATCAAACATGCAGCGACTGCGTAGCCGATAAAAGAGACGCGCTCTGCCATTGCACCACTAGCAATCGTCACCGCTGTCGCTGCAAACATCATCTGAAAAAACATCAATGCCCAGTCCATATTGGACAAATCGACTGGCATAAAATGATCCGTACCGACAAATCCTGAATTATTGGTACCCATCATGAGCCCGAAACCAACTAAGTAGAATGCCAAACCACCGATACACATGTCGGTATAGTTTTTCATCATCACGTTTACTGCATTCTTTGCGCGTACGGATCCGCTTTCAAGTAGAGCAAAACCTGCCTGCATAAAGAAGACCAGTACCCCACCCCAGATAATCCACGCGATATTCTGATATTCGAGTAACTGTGCGACTGTCAATGTTTCGGTATCAGCAGCTTGGGCGTTACCCATTGCTGCAAACAATAATGTACTCAGTAGCAGCCTATTACTTAGCGAGGATTTTAATAGTTTTAATAATATTCTTATCATGTCTAGTCCAACAGACGATGCTCTCATTTTATCTCCAAACACTTATCCAGCTATTTAAATGTTATCGATGCACTATTTTTACTCATTCATGCACACAAATAAGCCCTAACAGGGTTGGAGCAAAACCTGTGCCAAAACCTACTATTAGAAATTCAGGAGAGTTGTAAATATAAGAGAACAAATGACCAGCATCAGGCTTGTTAGTATTTTGATAATTATGCTTGCGAAGAGGTAACTATGAATCAAACTAGAAGAGAAATAACGCTTAAAAAATATTTTAAAGAGCTAGAGTGTGTCATCAGTTAGGTTAAAAGGCTCAAAATGAGAAAAATTGTAGATAAACGAAAAAGAAATTGCCATTGATATGATGATTATGCTCAAGCTGTTTTTGTCATCATCTAGCTCGGCTAATAGCTTACTTTGCATGAGCAGTTTATCTTATGCTATCAATAACTTATCATTCATCGCCCATCATAGAATAGGTCGCATAGTGAAGACAATTCATGTTAAAATGAGCACTTTTAAATTCGCCTTTATTATCACTAGGTAATAAGGGACGTATTTTTAGTGCCATTTTTCTAATTAACAGGTCCGCCCATGTCTGCCGATACCATCGCCCGCACTGCCTTTAAACAAGGCACCAAGCCACTTTATGATTATGACAAACACTGGGCGAGCTGCTATGAGCCAGCGCCTTATCTACCGATGAGCCGCAAAGAGATGGACGATCTAGGCTGGGATGCTTGTGATGTCATCATCGTCTCAGGCGATGCTTATGTTGATCACCCCAGTTTTGGTATGGCAATTATCGGTCGCTTACTCGAGTCGCAAGGCTTTCGTGTGGGTATCATTGCTCAGCCAGATTGGAAGAGCAAAGACGCCTTTATGGAACTGGGCAAGCCTGTGTATGCGTACGGTGTGACCGCGGGCAACATGGATAGCATGATCAACCGTTATACCGCAGATCGTAAAATCCGTAGTGATGATGCTTACTCTCCTGGCAACGTGGCAAACAAACGCCCTGACCGTGCGGCGATCGTTTATAGCCAGCGCTGCCGTGAAGCCTACCCTGATGTGCCTATTATTTTGGGCGGTATTGAGGGTAGCTTACGCCGTATTGCTCATTATGATTACTGGTCGGATAAGGTGCGCCGTAGTATCTTGCTAGATGCGCGTGCGGATGTCTTACTCTATGGTAACGCTGAGCGTGCCATCGTCGATGTGGTACATGGTCTATCGAAAGGCTATAGCTTTGAGCAAATGAGCAAGCTGCGTGGTACTTCTTACCTGTTGACACCGACTCGTCGTCATTGGCAAGCGGACATGACAGAAGTCGCCAGTAACGATGTCGATACCGTTGGCCGTGTCGATCCAATCATCAACCCTTATGTGATGACCGAAGATGTCGATCAATGCTCGATTGAGCAAGAAAAGCCATCAGACTCGCCTGTTGGGCAAGCCATGCCGTCATCAATGTCATCACAGTATCAGGGTTTTGTCGCTGAACCAGTCACTGATAAAGTCATCAACGCCGATCAAGTCGATACCGATACCCAAGTGGTACAGATGCGCGGATTTGACAATGTGTTTGATAAGCCAAAAACCGCCCGTAAGCATAAGATTAAGATGCCACCACGTGAAGAGACGGTGATTCGTCTGCCTGATTATGAGCATGTCAAATCTGACCCTGTACTCTATGCCCATGCCAACCGCATCTTGCATCTAGAGACTAACCCGGGTAACGCACGTGCGCTCGTACAGCGTCATAGTAGCGGTGCAGGTAACTCGCATACCTCTATCGATGTTTGGCTCAATCCACCACCGATTCCACTCTCAACTGAAGAGATGGATTATGTGTTTGACTTGCCGTATGCTCGTCTACCGCATCCAAGCTATGGCGATGCGCGTATCCCTGCTTATGACATGATTAAGTTTTCGGTCAATATTATGCGCGGCTGTTTCGGCGGTTGTACGTTCTGCTCGATCACTGAGCACGAAGGTCGTATTATTCAAAACCGTTCAGAATATTCAATTTTACGTGAAGTGGAAGCGATTCGTGATACCGCACCTAACTTTACAGGGGTTATCTCTGATCTTGGCGGACCAACAGCCAATATGTATCGTCTGAACTGTAAAGATGACACCATTGAAAAGAACTGTCGTAAACCTTCTTGTGTCTATCCTGATGTCTGCGAAAACTTGATCACCGATCACAGCAATTTGACCAAGCTGTATCGCAAAGCCCGTGACATCAAAGGCGTGAAAAAGATCCTGATTGCTTCAGGCTTACGTTATGACTTGGCAGTAAAAGATCCTGAATACGTCAAAGAGTTGGTCAGTCACCATGTCGGCGGTTATCTCAAGATTGCCCCTGAGCACTCAGAAGACAATGTACTGTCGAAAATGATGAAGCCTGGTATGGGCAGCTACGATCAATTCAAAGCCATGTTTGAGCAGTTCAGCCAAGAAGCAGGCAAAGAGCAATATCTGATTCCATACTTCATTGCCGCTCATCCGGGTACCAAAGATGAAGATATGATGAACCTTGCGCTTTGGCTAAAGAGTCACGGCTACCGCGCTGACCAAGTACAGGCATTTTACCCAAGCCCGATGGCGACTGCGACCACCATGTACCACACGCACAAAGACCCACTACATAAGGTCAGCCGCAGTGAAGGTGACATGGATATCGTCAAGTCTGGTAAGCAGCGAAAACTGCATAAAGCTTTCCTTCGCTATCATGACCCGAAAAACTGGGTACTGCTACGCAAAGCGCTACAAGATATGGGCCGTAGTGACTTGATTGGTAAAAATCGTGGCTGCTTGATACCGCCATTTAACGCTCACCTAGAAGGCCGTGATGCCGCGCAAGACAGCTATCAGTCAGCACGCAAAAAGAACAGCCGTCTTGGTAATGACTCAGTGAAGCGCAGTAACGGCTCGTCAAACCGCAATGCATCAGCGAAAGGTACAGCGGGTAAGAATACTGT